>CAJAXU010000650.1 GCA_903948045.1 uncultured beta proteobacterium
AAGAAACAGTGTGCCGCCGGAAGCCGACTCGATCAGGCCCTGCTTGTCGCGCACGGCCCCGGTGAAGGCGCCACGTTCGTGGCCAAACAATTCGGACTGGATCAGCCCTGCCGGCATGGCACCGCAATTGAGCGCCACAAAAGGGCCCGCTGCGCGCGATGACTGCTGATGGATGGCCTGCGCTGTCAACTCCTTGCCACTGCCACTCTCGCCCCAGATCAGTACCGGCGCGTTGGCCGCCGCCACCTTGACGATCTGGCCGCGCAAACGCAGCATCGGCCCACTGTTGCCCACCAGGGCCATCTCCACCCGCCGCGACGGTCTGCTGTCAGCCGATTGGTCCAGCTCGGCGAAGCCGTAGGCATGGCCCAAGGTATGGCGCAGGCGGTCGCCATCCACGGGCCAGGTATAGAAGTCAAACAGGTGCTGCACCACCAGACTCCGGTAGGGCGGCTGCTTGGTCAGGGTTGCCGGAAACACACCCACCCACTGTGTCGACTGGAACGCCTCCAGCAAACGATCCAGCTCGTTGATTTCAGGGCCCAGCGTCTCGCTGATCAGCAACAGGCCAACGCAGAAGTGTTGGCTTTTGAGCAACCTGCGGGCGGTCTGCAAGTCACTGGCTGCGTGCACTTCCCAGCCCGCCAAGGCGTCTGCGCCCAAAGAATCGAGCGACGGGGCGCCCAGTGCAATGCTCAGCACGGCCCGAGGCGGCAGCTGGAATGGACTCGACATAGTTCCCCTGTGGTGCGGCCTCCCCGCTGCCATGGGCACGGAGTCAGCCCGCGTTTTCTTGATCCTGGCAAGGGTACGTAACCAGAGCCGTCAAACACTTGCGTTTTGTCACCAGCAGCGCTGCGCAGCCAGAAGAGAGCCATCACGCCCGGCGTTTGCGCATTCGCAAGCGCAGCAGGCGCCAGTTCCCGAATACTGCGTGCGCTTGGCACATTGTTTCGTCGCCGGGCCGCCCTTCAACCACTGTCACCTGGCCGAGCCGTGTGGATCAGCCAGCGGGAGATCAATGTCATGCCACGAGCAAGAAAAATTCATCGGTTCATCGCATCTGGCGCAGTGCTGTGTTTGGCTGCTTTCAGCGTGCCGGCCCAACCCCTCGCTACGGCCGAAGTGCCATGGCGCTCACCGTCGCTCACCGCCGGTACCACCGGCACCGGCGACAGCCCCGTGCTGCTGGCTCAGGCCCAACTGAAAGAGACCACACCAGTCGGCCAGGCGCCGGAGTCTCAGAGTCGCCCGCCCGAGGTCGCGCCGATCTTCGAGCAGCCTGGGGTATTGACCGCACCCGGCCGATATGTTCTGGAGCCGTCACTGCAATACGGCTATTCGTCGAGCAACCGGATCGCCCTGGTGGGCTACACCGTGATCCCAGCGCTGCTGATCGGGCTGGTGGATGTGCGTGAGGTCAAGCGCAACACCACCAGCGCCGCCCTGGCGGCACGCTTTGGTGTGACGCGACGCCTGGAGCTGGATTGGCGTGTGCCCTATGTCTACCGCTCGGATGCCACGGTGAGCCGCGATGTGTCCAACCCCAGCTCTGGCGAGAGCGTGTTTTCCTCTGACGGTGGCGGTTTGGGTGACGTGGAAATCGGCGCGCGCTACCAACTCAATGCCGGCGGCGCGGACAAGGCGTTTTACGTGGGCAGCCTGCGCTTCAAGTCACACACCGGCAAGGACCCGTTCGAGGTGGTCACCAATTGCATCACCGCCTGTACCGGCAATGCAGCTGGCTCGGGCCTGCCCATCGACCTGCCGACCGGCTCAGGCTTCAACTCACTGCAGCTTGGGGTGACCATGCTCTACCCGTCCGATCCGGCAGTGTTTTTTGGGGGCATCTCCTACACCCACAATTTTCTGCGTACCAACATCAGCCGCAAAGTCTTGAACAACCAGGAAGAGTACATCGGCGAAATCCTGCCAGGCGCAGTAGTGGGCTTCAACTTTGGCATGGGCTTGGCCTTGAACGAGAAGTCGTCCTTCAGCCTGGGTTACGACCACAGCTCGGTCGGCCGGACCGAAGTCAACGGTGTGGCACTGCCGGACTCGGTGCGAACCCAGCTGGCCACACTGCTGCTGGGCTATTCCTACCGCATGACCAACCGGACCTCGCTCAATGTGTCAGTGGGTGCCGGCCTCACCCGGGACACGCCTGATGTGTCGCTGACCGTGCGTCTGCCCATGACGTTCTGAAGCGCATCATGCCGTATTTCGACGTTTGCAATGGGGATGCGGACGGCTTGTGTGCCGTGGTGCAGTGGCGCTTGGCCAAGCCCCAATCCGCCACGCTGGTCACCGGCCTCAAGCGCGACATTGCCTTGCTGGACCGCGTCGTGGCCAAGGCTGGCGACCAGTTGCTGGTGTGCGACATTTCGATGCGGCGTAACCTGAGTGCCCTGCTCGGCCTGCTGGCCTGTGGTGCCGAAGTGAGTTACTTTGACCACCACGAGGCCGGCACGGTGCCCAGCCATCCGCGGCTGCATGTTCATGTGGCGACAGCCACGACCACCTGCACCAGCCTGCTGGTGAGCGAACACCTCGGCCACCCCTACCGGCACTGGGCCCTGGTGGGCGCCTACGGCGACCAATTGGACAGTGTGGCGGACGCGCTGGCGGCGGCTTGGGGCGTGCCAGCACCCCAGCAGCAGCAGCTCAGGACGCTGGGGCAGGCCATCAACCACAACGCCTATGGCGACAGTGACGCCGATGTGTGCATCGCACCCGCCCGGCTCTACGACATCCTCATCCGTTACCCGGATCCGTTGGCCCTGTTGCAGCAGGAGCCCTTGGCCCAAGTGCTGATTGACCGGCAAGCGGCCGATCTGAAACTGGCGATGACCCAGCCCCCTTACTTGAGCAGTGGCCGCGCCCGCGCCTACCTGTTGCCCGATGCAGCCTGGAGCCGGCGCGTCGGTGGCAGCTTGGTCAACGCGCTGGCTGCACTGCGACCCCATTGCGCCCATGCGGTGCTGCGTCGAACCCAGAGTGGCGGCTACTTGGTGAGTGTGCGGGCGCCGCGCCTGCAGGCGCAGGGCGCGGCTGAACTGTGCCGCCGGTTTGGGGGCAGTGGCCGGGCCGCCGCAGCGGGCATTGACGACCTGCCTGCCTGCGACCTGCGACGTTTTCTGGAGGCCTTTGTAGAGCACCACTGGGAACGCCAGCCTGTGCGCACCGAGACCCGTGTGACCGATGCAGCTGTATGGGCTTGACCCCACGCCGGCGCTGGCGCAGGCCATAGCCGCGCGGCTGGGGCGGTCGCTGAGTGCCCACGAGGACCGGGCCTTTGAGGATGGCGAGCACAAGCGTCGGCCCCTGGCTGACCCGCGTGGCCAGGACTGCTATGTGATCGACAGCCTGCATGGCGATCTTGCCAGCAGTCCGGACGACAAATTGTGCCGATTGTTGATGTTTATCGCCACGCTGCACGAACACGGCGCAGCACGCGTCACGGCCGTGGTGCCCTACCTGGCCTATGCCCGCAAGGACCGTCAAACCAAACCGTTTGACCCGGTGAGTTTGCGCCAGGTGGCGCAATTGTTTGAAGCGGTCGCCACCGCACAGCTGGTGGTGCTTGAAGCCCACAACGTAGCGGCGTTCCAAAACGCATTTCGGATCCCCACACTGCACCTGGCGGCGCACCACACTTTCACCGCCCTGGCGATGACGCTGGTCGGCGCGGCGCCATTGGTGGTGGCCTCGCCTGATCCGGGGGGTGTCAAACGCGCGCAGCTCTGGCGTGAAGATCTGGCGCAAGTGGCTGGCCAGGCCATCGGCTTTGCCCTGCTCGACAAGCGGCGCAGCGCCGGCGTGCTCAGTACCGAACGCCTGGTGGCTGGCGACGTGGACGGCGCCACGGTGCTGCTGCTCGATGATCTGATTGCCAGTGGTGACACCTTGGCCCGGGCGGCCACGGCCCTGCGTCAGCATGGCGCACGTCAGGTCTGGGCCTTTGCGGCCCATGGTCTGTTCACCGGTGACGCTGCCGCGACCCTGAACGCCTCTGACCTCGCTGGCGTGGTCGTGACTGACAGCGTTCCCGCGTTTCGTCTGCCGCCGACGGGCCTGAGCCACGGCAAATTGCAGGTTTGCACAGTCGCGGCCTTGTTGGCGCAGGCGATCAAGGCCAGCCAGGACGCAGCGCTACGTTAAATTCCCGCAGCGCCGGCCCGGCGGCATCAATGTAGCGCTGCGCCAGTGCTGGCCAACGTTGGGGCGTGCGCGGCTGCGGGTCAAGCAGGTGTGCCATGGCCAGGCGTGCGCGCAGCAGGGCACGGTGGGCGGTGTACAGCGGCAGCAAGGCGGCCGGGGGTTGATCACCCAGCAAGGCGGCACAACGCGACACCAGGCGTGGGCCAACCCAGGGTGCACCGGCCAAAGAACACTCCAACCCTAAATAGGCCAACTCATCAAACGGGTCGACCATGCGCAACTGCGGATTGAACTCCAGGCAGTCAATCACGACCGGAACCTGCAGCAGCGCAACGTGCTCGGGGCGCAAGTCGCCGTGGCCATCCACAATGCGCCCGGCCCGTGCGCGAGCCTGCAGCAGGGCAGCTCCTTGCTGCAGCGCCCGGTCCAGCTGCTTGAGTGCACTGGCGGCATCCCGCAGGTCAAACTGCGGCCTCAGCAGCACCTCCCGGTTACACGCCTGCTCAAAGTGAAACCGAGCCAGATAGGCCGCCGGCGTCATGGGCAGCACCGTCACGCTGCGGTAAAACGCAAGCAGGGCATCGGCCAGGGCATCCACACCGGCCACGGTGAGCGCCCTGGCGGCCATCAGCGCCGGCAGCATGCGGTCCGCCGGCAAGCGCTGCATCACCACCAGCCAGTCCACCGTCAGCCAGGGTGCCGTCAGCGCCGCCTCGGGCACCAGCGAAAACCGCCCGTCCTGCCACTGCAAGGCCATCAGACCCAAGTAGATGCCGGGCGCCAAGCGAGTGTTCAGGCGAACCTCTTCCCGGCAGTACAGCTCACGTGCCGCCAGGTTGGTGAAGTCCAGGTAGGGGAAATGCACCGGCTTCTTGATCTTGTAGACCCGATCTGTGGTCAAAAACAGCCAGGACATATGGGTTTCGATGCAGCTGAAGCCAGCCGCAGACGCACCCCAGGTTTGGGGCGCTTGCAGAAACTGGCGCTTGGCCTGAAACGCCGGGGTATGCACACTGCCGCTCCGCAAATTAGGCCCTCCAACACAGCAGCCCGCCGCTAAGCCAAAGCGCCAGCAACCAGCCACGGTCTCACTGTAGGCGCCGGCGGCACCGGCCCGATTGCGGATTGTCAACCGCCCGTGATCGCGCCTGCCGGATGATCGGCCATGGAAAAAATTCAACGCATCTTGGTGGTCTATTACTCGCGCAGCGGGTTTACCCAGGCCATCGCCCGGCAACTGGCACGCAGCTGCCATGCCGACCTTGAGGCCATTGTTGACGACAGCGGCCGTAGTCGCGTGGTGGGCTATGCACGTTCAGCGGTGGAAGCGGCACTGCACCTGGCGCCAGAGATTGCCCCGAGTCGCCATCGCCCGAGCGATTACGACCTGGTGGTCATCGGCACTCCGATCTGGTTCTGGAACATCGCCAGCCCGGTGCGCGCTTACATCAAGCGCCACCGCAGTGCCTTTCGACGTGTGGCCTTCTTTTGCACCATGGGCGGCTCGGGTGATGCCAAGGTGCTGCGTGACCTGAAGTACCTGTGTGGCCGGCCGGCCGTGGCGACCTTCAGCGTCAGCGATGCTGAGATCAGCGGGCGCAAGCACCGGCAACGACTCACCGAGTTTTCAGCCGCGCTGACTGCCAGCCCCAGCCTGCTGCGAGGCTACCAGCGGCGCCGGATCGCTGCCCTCAGCGATCCGATGACCGGGCGCTAAAGACCACTATGCCACGGCGGCTCTCAGCCCCATCCAAGGCGCGCCGCCAGCGTGCGGGGCGTACGCTACCCGCCAACCCCATGGCCCCGCCAGAGCCCGACACGCGTGAAGCGGTTTACTTGCTGACCGGGCCGTTCGCCGAGTTTCATGGGCTGGTTTGCAAACACCACCTGGCACGGGAGCAGACCTTGGCGCCAGACGAAACACCGCCGGTGACCGACCCCTACGCCCTGGGCGACCCGGACTGAAAAGCGTCAGCCGCGCGGCGGCCTCAGGGGCGCGCCGACTGCAGCAGCTCGCGCGTCTTGCTGGCTTCGCGCCGGGCGGCTTGAGCAAAATCCGCACCTGCCGAGGCGTACAAAATGGCACGCGATGAGTTGACGATGATCGGCGCCACAGTGGCGTGTGCATCACCGCGCCAGCCAGCCCGGACCGTAGCCACGGCATCGCCCCCCTGGGCACCCACCCCGGGGATCAGCAGTGGCAGCGTGGGCGCAATGGCACGCACCCGCTCGATCTCAGTCGGGTAAGTGGCGCCCACCACCAGGCCAAGCTGGCCGTTCAGGTTCCACGGGCCCTGCGCCAGACGGGCCACATGCTCGTACAGCAGCGGCTCGCCCGGCACGCTGGACAGGCGCTGCGACTGCAGGTCATCACCCCCGGGGTTGGAGGTTCGGCACAGCAGGAACGCACCTTTGCCGTGGTACTTGAGGTAGGGCTCGACCGAGTCAAAACCCATGAAGGGCGACAGCGTGACCGCGTCAGCGCCATAGCGCTCAAACGCCTCCACCGCGTACTGGGCCGCCGTGCTGCCGATATCACCGCGCTTGGCATCCAGAATCACCGGCACGCCGGGTGCCACCTGGCGCATGTGGGCCATCAGCCGCTCCAACTGGTCCTCCGCGCGGTGGGCAGCAAAGTAGGCAATTTGGGGTTTGAACGCGATCACCAGGTCGGCAGTGGCCTCGACGATGGCGGCGCAAAAATCAAAGATGCGGCTGGCATCGCCGCGCAGTGCGCCCGGAAACCGCGCCGGCTCTGGGTCCAGCCCCACGCACACCATGGAGTCGTTATGGCGCTCGGCGGCGCGCAGCATGTCTAGAAATGTCATGGGCCAATTGTAGGAACTCAAGACCTACCCGCTTGCCGAACAATGGGCCGGTCTGGTGTTGCCACCACAAACCAGCGGCTATTCAGCCGTGACCTTACCGATTTTCTGCAACTCTTTGAGCAAGGATAGCCGCTCCAGCTTCTCAATGGGCAGATTCAGAAACAAGGCGATACGTCGCTGCAAAACGATGAATGCATCGGTGAACGCTTTTTCGATTTGAGCGGGGGTGCCAGTGGCAGCGGCCGGGTCTTCGACGCCCCAATGTGCAGACATGGGCTGCCCCGGCCAGACCGGGCACACTTCTGCAGCCGCCTTGTCACACACCGTAAGAACAAAATCCATTTGGGGCGCATCCGGTCTGGCGAACTCGTCCCAGTTCTTGCTGCGCAAATCGCCCGTTCGGAAGCGATTGCGTTCGAGTAACGCCAGGGCTTTAAGGTTAACAAATCCGGCAGGGTGACTGCCCGCGCTGTAAGCACGGAACTTTCCGCCGCCCAGCTGATTGAGCAAGGACTCGGCAATGATGCTTCGCGCCGAGTTGCCAGTGCAGATAAAGAGAACGTTCATATGGGTTTTGGACATGGGTCACTCCGTTGAGTCATTGAGTTAAGTCAGACAAAAATTCAGCAGTTTTCGCAAGATGCAGACACCTCGGTCAGTTCACACGACTGACCTTCGCAGCAATTCACGGTGAGAAAGCGCAGCACTTCGTTCATGGGCCCGAAGGCAGCCCGGTAAATCAGGTTGCGGCCATCGCGCTCTTGGGTAATCAGCCCTGCATTCGCCAGCTCCTTCAAATGGAACGACAGCCCGGTGCCTGGTAAACCCAGCGCTGCAGAAATTTGTGTGGGTGTCATACCTGTATTGCCAGCAACCACCAGTTGCCGAAAAATCTGCAAACGGGAATGCTGCGCCAGGGCCGACAGGGCGCGTACGACATCGAGCTCGGTCATGCGGAAATCCTTTCTACGGGTTTGACCACCGGAAGCGCCAGGGTTACCAGCCAGCAGGCAATGAGCATGAGGGATGAGCCGATCAACGCATACATCAGCCCGCCCCACTGGTAGAGCAGGCCGGACAGCAGCGTGCCCAGGAATCGCCCTACGGCATTGGCGGCGTAATAAAAGCCGACGTCTTCAGCCGCCTTCTCTGATCCGGCGTACGCCAGAACCAGATAGGAATGCACCGACGAGTTGACCGCGAACGCAAAACCGAAAACCGCCAAGCCGCCGACAACGACCCACTCCAGGTGGGGTAGGTTCAGGTACACCACCACGGCCAGCGCAATGGGTACCACGGCCAGCAGCGCAGACCACACGCGTGCGGCGGGCACCTCGGTGCTCAAACCATCAGGGCTGCGTTTGACAAGGTGCGGCGCGAAGGCCTGCACCGCCCCATAGCCAATGGTCCAAAGTGCCAAGAAGCCCCCAACCATGGGACGGGACCAGCCAGATGCATACAAAAACACTGGAACGCCCACCACAAACCACACATCCCGTGCGCCAAACAGCACGACTCGTGCGGCGGCCAGCAGGTTGATACCCCGGTTCTTGGCAAACAGCTCTTTGGCCGACTTGGACGCTTTGCTCTTCCCCATGAGTTTGGGCACATACAGCACGACGCCCAGCAACACCAGACTCAACAATCCTGCCATGGCCCACAGGGACGCTCTGAACCCCAGCACTTCAAGCAGCACCCCCCCCAGAAAAAAGCCAATGCCCTTCATGGCGTTTTTGCTGCCAGTAAACCAGGCCACCCATTTGAACAATTGACCGGACGCCTCGCCTGCTGTCAGCTTGATGGCGGACTTGCTGGCGGTTTTGGTGAGGTCTTTGGCAACGCCACACACCCCTTGTGAGAGCACCACCCAGGCCACCGACATGGTGGCCGTCCAGTCGGGTGATAAAGCAGACAGCAGCAGGAAACCGGTGATTTGCGAGGTCAGTCCCACAGCCAGCATGCGTGCAATGCCATAACGCGTGGCCAACCAGCCACCAATCAGATTGGCGGCAATACCTGCGGCCTCGTACAGCAAAAACAGAAACGCCAGCGTAAACGGCGAATAGCCCAGCTTGTAAAAGTGCAGCAGCACCAGCATGCGCAGCGCGCCGTCGGTGAGCGTGAAACCCCAGTACGCGCTGGTGACGGTGGCGTAATTGCGCGCACCCTGTGCACCAACTGAGGTTGTTAGCGACTTGTTTGTCGTGTCGTTCGCCATGTCCTTTGACATGTCAGATACCCACAGTTTCCATGTGGCATGCTAGATCCACCATGCGGCAGGCGTAGCCCATCTCGTTGTCGTACCAGGCATAGACCTTGAGCAGTGTGCCGTCGGTCACCATGGTGGAGAGCGCATCGACGATAGCGCTGCGGGTGTCGCGGGCGTAATCGGCGCTGACCAGCGGCCGCTCCTCGTAGCCCAGAATGCCGGCCAGGTAGGTTTCAGACGCAGCTTTGAACAGGGTGTTGACCTCTTCGGGCGTGGTCTCACGCTTCAACTCAAACACACAATCCGTGAGCGACGCATTAAGCACCGGGGCGCGTACTGCATGGCCGTTAAGCTTACCTTTGAGTTCTGGGTAAATCAGCGCAATCGCTGTCGCACTGCCGGTCGAGGTGGGCGCCAGACTTTCCATGGCACTGCGTGCGCGGCGCAGATCTTTGTGCGGCGCATCGACAATCACATTGGTATTGGTCGGATTGTGGATGGTGGTGATTTGGCCGTGCCGTATACCCAGGTTTTCGTGGATGACCTTGACAACGGGTGCCAGGCAGTTGGTGGTGCAGGACGCTGCGGTCACGATGCGGTTCTTGGCTGGGTCATACAGCTCGTGATTCACGCCCACCACGATGTTGAGCACATCGCCCACCTTCACCGGTGCAGCCACAATGACCCGCTTGGCGCCCCGGTCGAGGTGGCCCTGTATGGTTTCTGGTGTCAAAAATTTGCCGGTGCACTCCAGCACCAGGTCCACACCCAATTCACCCCAGGGAATTTCAGCGGAAGTGGCGTGAGAACTGAACGCAAGGTTTTTCTCACCAATCCGGATGGCATTGTCACCCTCTGCCCGGATGTTCTCGCGCCACTTGCCTTGCACCGTATCAAATGCGAGCAAATGAGCCGTTGCAGCAGATCCCCCCTTGAGTTCGTTGAGGTGCACCACGTCCAACCGGTTACCTGCCCGTGGATCGTCCGATTGACGTTCGGCGGCGCCCATGGCAGCCCGCAGAGCCAGGCGACCGATCCGGCCCATTCCATTGATACCGACTTTCATACTTCGACTCCATATAAAAATTGAATGAATGTTGGATTCAATATATGTTGAAGTATCCTGAAAGTTAGTGAATGTTTTATGACAGCCGTTACGGCGGTCCGGCGGGCGCGCGACCTGTCGCCGGCAGCCTCTACGATGAGCGTGATGCTGATGCCGGTGCTGCGGCAGCCGGCACCAGGGCCCGCGCACGGCACAGGTCCAGCCAGGCGCGCGCCTTGTCGGCCTGGCTGCGCACCAGGTAGCTGGGGTGGTAGGTGACGATCACTGGCACCCCCTGGTAGTGGTAGGTCTGGCCGCGCAGCTTGCCCAGCGGCAGCGTAGCCGCCTCGGGCTGACTGCCCTGCAGCAGGGCCTGCGCTGCAAAGCGGCCCATGGCCAGGATGACCTTGGGCCGGACCAGGGCGATTTCACTTTGCAAAAACGGCTCGCAGGCCAGCAGCTCTTGCGGCTGCGGGATGCGCACCACCGCCGGCCGGCACTTCACCACATTGGTCAGGTAGGCCTGCTTGGCCGGCTCAGCCGCCTCGCCAGTGCTGCGGCGGAGCTTGAGCGCGCGCAACATGTTGTCCATCAGCTGCCCGGCTGGCCCGGCAAAGGCGCTGCCGGCCCGCTCCTCCTCTTCGTCAGGCGGCTCGCCCAGCACCAGCCAGTCCGCCGGCTGCACGGGGCCCGGCTGGCCGAAGACCGGTGCCCGGCGGCCGCTGCACAACTGGCAGGCCTGGCAGCTGGCCACGGCCTGCAGCAGGGCCGGCGCGTCCAGCCCGGCGGGCAAGGCGCTGTCGCCGCCGACCCGGGACGCACTGGCGCCAGGATCAGCATCAAATTGGCCTTGAGACCTTGATTTTATTGGGGGTATAGCTATATCTTTAATAGCAATTTCTACCATACGCTGTGGCGTCTCACGGCTTGGCGCTGGCAGGCTGAGGGCCTTGGCCACCGGCTGGGGCAACCAGACGCGCACGCCCATCTCCTGCAACATGGCACGCTGGCGGTCGTCTAGGGCAAGGCTCATCAGGTCATTTTCACAGAGTGAGGCTCATGACGATCGCGTCTTCACGCTGACCGTGGCCGCTCGGGTAGTACTTGGGGCGGCGCCCCACCTGGACAAACCCCTGCGCCCGGTAGATCTGAAGCGCCCGGCTGTTGCTCACGCGCACCTCAAGCCACAGGGTTTTGGCGGCCTGACCGCGCGCCCACAGGCTCAGCGCCTCCAGCATCACCCTGGCCCAGCCCTTGTACTGGTGGGCCGGGGCGACCGTGATGTTGAGCAAATGCACCTCCTCCACGCCCTTCATGGCCACAAAATAGCCCAGCAGCGTCGTGCCAGCCAGCAGCCGCTGCGCCTGGTAACCGGCCACCACCGTGTCTTCAAATACGGCGCGCGACCAGGGATGGGCATAGGCCAGGCGCTCGATGCGCATCACCGCGTCCAGGTCATCGACGGTCATTGGTTCAAACCGAACCTCGGTCGGGGCTTTGGCCTGAGTCACAACACTGCCTTTTCCGCCGCGCGCTCCAGCGTCGTTTTGGCCACCTGGTCACGCACATAGATCGGTAGCGCCTGCTCAGCGGGCCGGGCGCCACCCGCCGCCAGCAAGGCGGGTGCCAGGCGCAGCAGCGCGCCTGCGGTCGGCAAGGCCGACGCCGGTCGGCCGGCGCCGGCGGGCAGGCGCGCGACATAGGCGTCGGGTAGATGGCCGGCCAGCAGGCTGTCGGCATCGATGGGCACCTGTTCGGGCCGCACCAGGGACGGCGCACGGGTCTGTTGCCACACACCGTGGTTGAACCCATAACCGCCCACGTAGAGCTCGTCCATGCGGGCGTCCAGCAAGGCCAGCACCCGGCGGTTTGGCGCCTCTGGGGCGTGGTCAAAGCGCGCCTGTTCAGCCAGCGCCAGCAGTGTGTCTACCGGCAGCACAGGCACCGCTGCGCCCCAGGCGAGCCCCTGCGCCACCGCGCAGGCGGTGCGCAGGCCGGTGAACGAGCCAGGCCCGCAGCCAAACACAATCGCATCCAGCTGGCCAAAGCCCAGTCCAGCCTGGGTCATCAGTGCTTCGATACAGGGGATCAGATGGGCCGAGGTTTGGGCGCCGCCCTCACCCTCATGCTGCCAGCATGCACTGCGGCCATCGCGCAGGACCTGAACGGCCACCGACATGCGCTCGGTACTGGTGTCAAAGGCGAGCAGGTTCATGCGGCCACCTTGCGCTGGAGCTGGACGCCGAACAAGATGCCCAAGGTCACCAAAGCCAAACCCGCCAACAGATTCCATTGCAGCGGCTCACCCAGAAACACCACGGCACCGAACGCCGACAGGCCGGGCACCAGCGCGGTGATCATGGTCGAGCGCACCGGGCCATAGTGCTGGATCATGCGGGTGAAGGTGATGCCCGAAATCACCACCGAGCCCCAGCCCTGAAACACCGCCTGAAACAGCAGCTCGCGCAGCGGCGACGTCAGCAAGTGGTCGGGCAGCACGCCGGTCAACACCAGCAGCAGGTACAGGGGCACATAGCCAACACAGGCCAGGGCAGTCACGGCAATGGTGGCACGCACCGCGTCGAGCCGGTGGCGCCGCGCCAACACGCTGTAGCAAGCCCAGCTGAAACCTGCCGTCATGAACAACACGTCACCTTTCCAGACCTCGCCACCGTCAAAGGCGTGCCACAGGCTGGCGCCGCCCACCAGCAGGTCGCCCGTCACGATCAGGGCCAAGCCCAGCGCGCGCGCGGGCGTGATGCGCTCGTGCAGCACCTGCAGCGCCAGCAGCGCGGTCCATAGCGGCAGGCTGCCCGGCATCAGTACCGAGGCGTGAGCGGCCGGCGCAAACACAAAGCCGCTGTAAGCCAGCACGGCGTACAACAAGCCGCCAAACAGACCAACCTGGACGGTGATGCCCAGCGGCAGCGGCGACAAGCCGAACAGCGAAGACGGCATGGCCGCACCGGCACGGCGGTCGCGCTGCACCAGCCACCAGCCCCAGGGCAGCAGCACCACGCTGGCGCCCACCACCCGGCAAAAGGCGATGTCAAAGGGCGACAGGCTGCCGCCACGCGTCGGGTCAGCCGAGGCGCGGGCGATGACGATGAACGAGGTCCAGATCAGCACCGTGACCAGGGCGGCGGCCAGCCCAATGGTGCGGGGTGAGAGGCCCAGAAAGGGGTGCGTGGCGCGATCGGGCATGGCGCCATTATCCGTGGCTGGATAATGACCATTCAATGAGCTGTCTGCCATCCCCTTTGCGATCTGTGTGGCGCGTGCTGGCGAACCTGGGCCTGTACAGCCTGTACGGTCTGTGCGGCCTGGCCACCGCCCAAAGCCTGCCGCCGGCAGTAGAAGCCGCGCTACTGCGCGCCAACCTGCCGCGCGATGCCGTGACGCTGCTGGTGGTGGATGCCGAAGGCCGGCAGCCGCCGCGGCTGAGCCACCGCACCAGCGTGCCGGTCAACCCGGCTTCGGTGATGAAGCTGGTCACCACCTACGCCGCGCTCGATCTGCTCGGGCCCGCCTTCAGCTGGCGCACCCCGGTCTATATTGAAGGCGCGGTGCGCGATGGCACCCTTTACGGCAACCTGTACATCCGGGGCCTGGGCGACCCCAAGCTGGTGACCGAGCGGCTGTGGCTGCTGCTGCGCCGGGTGCAGGGGCTGGGCGTGCGCCAGATTGCCGGCGACATCGTCCTCGACCGCAGCGCCTTTGAGCTGGCCGACACCGACCCCGGCAGCTTTGACGGCGAGCCACTGCGACCGTACAACGTCGCGCCCGACGCGTTGCTGCTCAGCTTCAAGTCGGTCACCATGACCTTTGTGCCCGACCGCAGCATTCGCACGGCCCAGGTGCAATTTGAGCCGACTCTGGCGGGTGTGGACATGCAGACCAGCGTGCCGCTCAGCAACGGCAATGGCGATTGCGGCGACTACCGGGCCGCACTCAAGGCTGATTTTTCCGACCCGACGCGCATCCGCTTCAACGGTAGCTACCCGGCCGCCTGTGCCGAAAAAGCATGGTCGGTGGCTTACGCCGACCCGAAAAGCTTTGCCACACGGGCGGTGGAAGGGCTGTGGCGTGGCATGGGCGGCCAGCTTGGCGGCACCGTGCGCGAGGGGCGGGTGCCCACGCTGGGCACCGGAAACGGCAACGGTAATGGCGCCGGGCCGGACCTGCTGCCCGAACCAGTGTTTGAGATCAGCTCCGCACCGCTGGCCGAGATCATCCGCGACATCAACAAATACAGCAACAACGTGATGGCGCAGCAGTTGTTTCTGACCTTGAGCCTGGCCGCACCAGCGCCGAACGGCTCGCGCCCAGCTGCCGGCGGCCCAGCGCGCGCCACCGCCGAGGCCTCGCGCGCGGTACTGCGCCGCTGGTGGCTGGACCGCTTCGGCCCAGAGGATGTGCCGGTGGTGGACAACGGCTCGGGCCTGTCGCGCCAAACCCTGATCAGCGCCCAGGGCCTGGGCCGCATGCTGCAAACCGCCTACCGCTCACCACTGATGCCTGACCTGATGGCCTCGCTGCCGCTCAACGGCGTCGACGGCACGCTGCGCAACCGCCGCACGCTGCCCGGGAGTGCGCACCTGAAGACCGGCAGCCTGCGTGACGTGACGGCGCTGGCCGGCTATGTGCATGGCGCCAGCGGCAGGCGCTATGTGCTGGTGGCCATCGCCAACCACCCGGCGGCCGAGGCAGCGCGACCGGTGTTTGACGCGCTGCTGGAGTGGACGGTGCGAGACCGCTGAATTGTTCTATTGACAGAACAATATGGCTGATGCATCATGATTTACATGATCTCCCCCGGTGCCTTGCGCCGGGCGTGAGCCCCTTCAACCCTTCAGAAAGACCCGGCCATGGAGCAATCCAACCTGACCAGCCGCCAGCTCTACCAGGCGTTCAAAGCCAACCCCACGCGCAAGCGCTTCGGCTTTGGCCGCAAGCCCGCGCTGATCAACATCGACCTGCAAAAAGCCTACACCTGCGTCGGTGAGTTCGCCACCGCCTATGAGACCGATCCGCGCCAACTGGAGCACGTGAACACGCTGGCGGCCGAGTTTCGCGCGCGCGGCTTCCCGGTGGTCTGGACTTACGTGGCCTACATGGACTCAGGCGAAGACTGCGGCGTCTGGGGCACCCGCACCAACACGCCCGATTCGCTGCAGAACATCAAGGTCGGCAGCCGCCGCTCCGAGTTTGACGACCGGCTGGTGATCGACCACCAGCGCGACATCGTCATCAACAAGCGCATGGCCTCGGCTTTTTTTGAGACCAACCTGGGCTCGGTGTTCAACTTTCATGGGGTCGACACCGTGGTGGTCACCGGCGGCTCCACCTCGGGCTGCGTACGTGCCACCGTGGTCGACAGCCTGTCGCGCAGCTACCGCACCATCGTGCCCGAGGAGTGTGTGGCCGACAAACACGAAGGCCCGCACTTTGCCAACCTGTACGACATGGTCGTCAAATACGCCGACGTGTTGTCCATCGACGACACGCTGGCCCAACTGCGGCAGGTGGCCCCGGCGGTGGGGGCTGCCCGGTGAAGCGCGACCCCGGTTTTTACGACTACCTGCCTTACAACAACCGCCCGCACATCGAATGGCCGGGTGGCGCCCGGGTGGCGTTTTGGGTGGCGCCCAATGTCGAGTTCTATGAGCTCAACCCGCCCAAAAACCCGGCACGGGCCGCCTGGGCGCGCCCCGCCCCCGATGTGCTGAACTATTCGTACCGCGACTACGGCAACCGGGTCGGCTTCTGGCGCATGTTAGAGGCCATGCAACGCTGCAATATGCGCGGCAGCGTCTCGCTCAATGTGGCCATGTGCCAGCACCACCCCGAGGTGATCCAGGC
Source organism: uncultured beta proteobacterium (assembly GCA_903948045.1). Taxonomy (GTDB): domain Bacteria; phylum Pseudomonadota; class Gammaproteobacteria; order Burkholderiales; family Burkholderiaceae_C; genus Rhodoferax. Next base: position 16,106 of record CAJAXU010000650.1, read on the forward strand.
CTGCGCCGACAACGGCTGGGAGTTTTACTCGCACGGCACCTACAACACGCGCTACCTGATGGGCATGACCGAGGCGCAGGAGCGCGCCGTCATCCAGGACTCGATCGACACCGTGCGCCAGTACACCGGCCAAAAGCTCGACGGCTGGCTGGCCCCCGCCCTGACCTACACCGAGCGCACACTGGACCTGGTGGCCGAGATGGGATTGACCTATGTCTGCGACCTGTTCCATGACGACCAGCCCGGCCCGGTCAAGGTGCGCCAGGGTAGGCTGACCAGCGTGCCCTATTCGCTGGAGATGAACGACACCATCGTCTACAACGTCAACCTGGTGCAGCCGCGGCGCTATGCCGACATCCTCAAGCGCCAGTTCGACCGGCTGTACGAGGAGGGCGAGCAATCCGGCACGGTGATGTGCATTCCCCTGCACCCTTACCTGGTGGGTCAGCCCTACCGCATGGCGGCCTTTGAAGAGGCGCTGTCCTACATCACCAGCCATGACAAGGTCTGGCTGGCGACCGGGCGCGAGATTGCCCAGCACTTCAATACCCATTATTTCGACGCCTTCGCTGCCGCTGCGCAGCCCGCAGGAGACAGCCCATGAGCGCCGCGCCGGAGAC
>CAJAXU010000651.1 GCA_903948045.1 uncultured beta proteobacterium
GCCGTGCTGGTACCGGGCAGCGGCACCTTTGGCATGGAGGCGGTGGCGCGTCAGTTTGCCACCGGCAAAAAGGCCTTGGTCATTCGCAATGGCTGGTTCAGCTACCGCTGGACGCAGATCTTTGACATGGGCCACATTCCCGCCTCATCCACCGTGCTGAAGGCACGCCGGGTCAGCACCGACAGCCAGTCGGCCTGGGTGCCCTGCCCGGTTGACGAGGTGGTGGCCACCATCCGCAGCCAGCGGCCCGACGTGGTGTTTGCGCCGCACGTGGAAACCTCGGCCGGCATGATCCTGCCTGACGACTACCTCAAGACCGTGGCCGACGCGGTGCACGAGGTCGGCGGCCTGCTGGTGCTGGACTGCATTGCCTCGGGCACCATTTGGGTCGATATGGTCGCCACTGGCGTCGACGTGCTGGTCAGCGCGCCGCAAAAGGGCTGGAGCAGCTCGCCCTGCTGCGCCATGGTGATGCTGAGCGAGCGCGCCCGGGCCGCCATCGATGGCACCAGCAGCACCAGCTTTGCCTGCGACCTGAAGAAATGGCTGCAAGTGATGGAAAGCTACGAAAAAGGCGGGCACACCTACCACACCACCATGCCGACCGACGCGCTGGTGCGCCTGCATGAGGTGATGCTGGAAACCCGCGCCTATGGGTTTGCCCGGGTGAGTGCCGAGCAGCGGGCGCTGGGCAGCAAGGTGCGCGCGCTGTTTGAGAGCCGCGGCCTGGTCAGCGTGGCCGCCGAGGGCTTCAAGGCGCCGGGCGTGGTGGTCAGCTACACGCGCGACCCGGAAATTCACAACAGCAAGAAGTTTCTGGCCCTGGGCCTGCAGACTGCCGCTGGCGTGCCGCTGCAGTGTGACGAGCCGGCTGATTTCATGACCTTCCGCATCGGCCTGTTCGGCCTGGAAAAGCTGCACAACGCCGACCGCAGCGTGGCGCAGCTGGCGCTGGCGCTGGACCGCATCGGCCTGACCGAGCCAGTCGCGCTGGCGGCCTGAAGCGGCGGCGCCGGCCGGCCGGCGCCTGCTGAGCTTATGCTATTGAATCAATAGCTTAAACACCAATAGCCACGCGGCTTGAGGGCCGAAATGCCTGATAAAAATTTTCAAAGCATCTGCATCTATGGCGCTGGCGCCATCGGCGGCTGGATCGGTGCCCGCCTGGCGGCCCAGGGTGCAGCCGTTAGCCTGGTGGCACGTGGCGCCACGCTGACAGCTTTGCAGCAGCAGGGCCTGCGCCTGCGTGAAGGCGCGAGCGAACGCACTTATTCGGTGCGTGCGGTGGCCGAGCCGGCCGAACTGGGCGTGCAGGACCTGGTGGTGCTGGCGGTCAAAGCCCCGGCCCTGGCCGAGGTGGCGCGGCACATCGGACCGCTGCTGGGCCCCGACACCGTGGTGCTGACGGCCATGAACGGCGTGCCCTGGTGGTTTTTTCAGGGTTTTGGTGGTGCCTTGGCCGGCACTCGGCTGATGGCGGTGGACCCGACCGGTGCCATTGCGGCGGCATTGCCGGCTGCGCAGGTGATCGGCGCCGTGGTGCATGCCAGCTGCGCGCTGGATGCGCCCGGCGTGGTGCGGCACCATTTTGGCCGCGGCCTGATCCTGGGTGAGCCGTCTGGCGCGGCGTCGCCCCGGCTGCAGGCACTGGCCGCGCTGCTGTCAGCGGCAGGCTTTGAGGCCAGCGTGTCAGCACAGATCCAGCGTGACATTTGGTACAAGCTGTGGGGCAATATGACGGTCAACCCCATCAGTGCGCTGACCGGCGCCACCACCGACCTGATCCTGGACGACCCGCTGCTGCGGGACTTCATCTCTGGCGTGATGCTAGAGGCGCGTGAGATCGGCGCGCGCCTGGGCATCCCGATCAGCCAGCAGCCAGAAGACCGCCATGCTGTCACGCGCAAGCTCGGCGCCTTCAAGACCTCGATGCTGCAAGACGTGGAGGCCGGCAAACCGGTCGAACTTGATGCCTTGGTGGGCGTGGTGCGCGAACTCGGGCAGCTGACCGGGGTGGCCACGCCGCTGACCGATGCGCTCTTGGGCCTGGCCCGCGTGCAGGCCCGGGTGCGCGGCCTGTACTAGCCTGCTGGACGCGTTCAGGCCGCGGGCTTAACGCTGACGGCGGAGGCGCCCACCGGGTGGTCGAGGTCGGGCCGGCGCCAGGGGTCGATGTGCGTCATCAGGTTCAGCACGCGGTGGCGCTGCAGCACCCGGGCCCGGGCCGCCACCGCAATGTCGTGGCCGGCCTCGACCGAGATCGTGGCATCCACCTCCAAGTGGGCGTCCACCAAAATCATGTCGCCCATCTTGCGGGTGCGCACATCGTGCACGGCACTCACGCCCGGCGTCTCGACCAGGGTTTGCCGAATGGCGGCCACCTCCTGCTCGTCCACCGCGCGGTCCATCAGGTCGTGCAAGGCGTCCCAGCCAAACTCCCAGCCCATCTTGCCGACCATGAAGCCCACGATCAGCGCGGCGATCGGGTCCAGGATCGGGTAGCCGGCCAGGTTGCCGATGATGCCGATGCCCACCACCAGCGAAGACGCCGCATCCGAGCGGGCGTGCCAGGCGTTGGCCACTAGCATGCTCGATTTGATGCGCTTGGCGATGCGCAACATGTAGCGAAACAGCAGCTCCTTGGCCAGCAGCGCCCCGCCGGCGACCCACAGCGCCGCCACATGCACGGTGGGCACCGTCTCCGGGGATTCGAGTTTGCGCATCGCGCTCCACAGCATGCTGGCACCCACCGCCAGCAGCATGCCGCCCAGCACCAGCGAGGCGGCGGTCTCATAGCGCTGGTGGCCGTAGGGGTGGTCGGTGTCGGCGTCTTTTTGGCTGTGGCGGCCGGCCAGCAGCACCACGAAGTCGGCCACCAGGTCGGACAGCGAATGCAGGCCGTCGGCCACCAATCCCTGTGATTTGGCCAGGATACCGACCGTGACCTGCACCGCTGTGAGCACCAGATTCACCCCCACGCTGACCCAGGTGCTGCGCATGGCCGCGCTGGTGCGCTCGGCCGGACTGTGCTCGCTGTCTTCTGGGTCGTCGGCCCAATCGGTCGATTTCATGGGCGTTGGGGTAGGTGCATGGCACTGATTATGTCGCTCGTTTGCCCTGCTCAGACGCGGCGAGGCTTGATCCCGATCAAGCTACCGCTCGACGCGCTGGCTTATGGTAGGGCACCCATGACCGCCGATGCCGCCCCCGCCGCCCCCATGCCTCTGGCGGGCTTGAGCAGTCTTGAGGCGGCGCAACGGCTCCGGCAGCACGGCCCCAACCGCTTGGCCGACCCGACGCAGCGGGCGCTGGCCCTGCAGCTGCTGGCGCATTTCCGCAACCCCTTGGTGCTGGTGCTGTTGGTGGCCTGTGTGTTGTCGGCCCTGACCGGTGACGCGACCGGCGCCCTGATCATCGGTGTGATTGTGCTGCTGAGCGTCGGCCTGGATTTCGTCCAGGCGCACCGGGCGGGGCGGGCGGCCGAACGGCTGGCCTTGCGGGTGGCGATCACGGCCACGGTGCTGCGCGATGGCCGCACCGCCGAACTGCCGGTGTCGGATTTGGTGCCGGGAGACCTGGTGCTGCTGTCCGCCGGCGACCTGGTGCCGGCCGATGCCCAGGTGTTGCTTGCTGATGATTTTTTTGTCAACCAGGCCCAGCTCACGGGCGAAGCTTTCCCGGTGGAAAAGCGGCCGGGCGGCCCGATCCCTGCGGCCGATGCGGCGCTGGAGGCACCGTCGGCGGTGTTCATGGGCAGTTCGGTCGTCAGCGGCTCGGCCCGGGTGCGGTTGCTGCGCACCGGCCACGCCACGGTGCTCGGCCAGGTGGCGACCAGTTTGGCGCGGGCCGCGCAGCCCACCGCCTTTGAGCTCGGCACCCGGCAGTTCGGGCTGCTGATCATGCGCCTGACGCTGTTGCTGGTGCTGTTCACGCTGTTGGTGAACCTGGCGCTGCACCGGCCGCTGTTGGAGTCCTTTCTGTTCGCCGTGGCCTTGGCCGTGGGGCTGACGCCCGAGCTGCTGCCGATGGTGGTCTCGGTCACGCTGACGCGCGGTGCGCTGCGGTTGGCGGCGCTCGACGTGATCGTCAAGCGGCCGTCTGCGATCCAGGACCTGGGCGCGATGGATGTGCTGTGTACTGACAAGACCGGTACCCTGACCGAGGCGCGCATCCGGCTGGAGCGCCATGTCGACGTCGATGGCCAGGACTCGCCGGCGGTGCTGGCGCTGGCCTACCTCAACAGCTATTTTGAAAGCGGGCTGAAGAGCCCGCTGGATGACGCCATCCTGGCGCATGAAGAGATTGACGTGTCGGGTTGGTCCAAGCTGGACGAGGTGCCGTTTGATTTTGAGCGCCGCCGCGTCTCGGTGCTGGTGGCCTCAGTCGACGCGCGCCGGCTGGTGGTCAAGGGCGCGCCCGAGGATGTGCTGCGCCTGTGCACGCACTACCAGGATGCGGCGGGCCAGAGCCAGCCGCTGACGCCGCCGGTGCGCCAGCGCGTCGATGCTCTGTTTGACAGCCTGGGCGAGGACGGCTTTCGCGTGCTGGGTATCGCCTGGCGCGATGTCGCGCTGGATCACCCCCACGCCGTGGTGTCCGACGAGAGCGCGCTGGTGTTTGCCGGCTTTGCCGCCTTTCTGGACCCGCCCAAACTCAGTGCCGGGGCGGCGCTGCGCGCGATGGCCGCCAGTGGTGTGGCGGTCAAGATCGTCACTGGCGACAACGAGCGCGTGACGCGCCATGTGTGCGCCCAACTCGGGTTGGCCGTCACCGGCGTGCTGACCGGCAGCGAGATGGCGGTCATGCACGACGACGCCTTGCTGGCCCGGGTCGAGACGGTCAATGTGTTTTGCCGCGTCAACCCGGCGCAAAAGAACCGCATCATCCTGGCGCTCAAGGCGCGCGGCC
>CAJAXU010000652.1 GCA_903948045.1 uncultured beta proteobacterium
GCAGCATTGCGGCCACTGCGCTCATGCGCGAGGATGATTTGCAGCCGTTCTTTTGCAACGCTGGCTGTTTTCTTTTTTTCGCCCAGCAGAAAAGAGAGAAATGACATGGTCTTACTTTCCGCCAAAAAGTCGCTTCAACAGACTCTGTTTGGGCGCTTCCGTGAACCTCATTGGCTTGTCGGCACCGAGAAAACGATCGATGACGTCTTTGTAAGCCTCTGACACATCGCTGCCCTGCATGTGCACGGCCGGTACACCCTGGTTTGAAGCCTGTAGCACCGATTCACTTTCCGGAATGACACCAATCAGCTTGATACGCAAGATGTCCTGAATATCCTCCAGAGACAGCATCTGGCCCTGATTGACGCGCGCTGGGTTGTAGCGCGTGATCAGCAAGTGCTCTTTGACCGGCTCCAGGCCTTCAATCGCGCGTTTGGTCTTGCTGGCGAGCATGCCCAAAATGCGGTCTGAATCGCGTACCGATGACACCTCTGGGTTGGTCACCACCAGAGCCTCATCGGCGAAGTGCATGGCCATCAAAGCGCCGGTTTCAATGCCGGCGGGTGAATCACAGACGATGAATTCGAAGTCCATGGCCGCCAGGTCGTTCAGTACCCGCTGCACCCCTTCTTGGGTCAAGGCATCCTTGTCACGGGTTTGGGATGCGGCCAACACAAACAGGCCCTCACATTGTTTGTCCTTGATCAGGGCCTGATGAAGGTTGGCCTCGCTGTTGATGACATTGATCAGGTCATACACAACCCGGCGCTCACACCCCATGATCAAGTCGAGATTGCGCAAACCCACATCGAAATCGATCACCACGGTTTTATGACCCCGCATGGCCAGGCCGGTTGCAAAGCTGGCACTGGTGGTGGTTTTGCCAACACCACCCTTACCGGAGGTGACCACAATAATTTTTGCCATGGATATGCTGTCTTTCAATAAGAAATGGTCAGGGCGGTGATCAACAACCTGTCCTGCCCGTCATTGCTCAATTGCACTTGCGCTGCCTTGCCATGCACATTGGCTGGCAACGGATTTTCACTGGTACGGTACACACCCGCAATCGATATCAGCTCTGGTTCCAGCGCCAAGGAAAAAATACGTGCATTCACATTGCCATTGGCACCAGCCATGGCCTTACCACGCAGCGGTGCGTACACATGAATATTGCCATCGGCCACCACCTCAGCGCCCTGGTTCACCATGGCCAACACCACCAGATCGGAACCGCGGGCATACACTTTTTGCCCCGAACGCAGCGGCTTGTCGATCACCATTGTGGGTACAGCGGCCTGCCTTGGTGCAGGCGTAGGTGCAGGGGCGGGGGCAGTCGTCGCTGCCACTGGTGAAACCACCGCGGGCGTCTGCTCCTGATTTGGCCGAACCGGTTCGGGTTCAGCTCGTGCCAAGCCCAGGCTGTCAGCCATGGCAAGCCAGGGTTCGAGCGGGGTGCGCAAAGCGACTGGCACCAAACGGCAAGCCTTCAGTACCGCCAGCAAGGTCGACAGGTCGGTAACGGGCACATCCGGCAACCACTGGGAAACATCAATCACCACCGGATCCTGATCGAAAAAATCAGGGTTTTCGCCGGTTTGGGCGTATTGCTGCATCAGATCTTGGCACAGCTGCTCCACATTGCTGGTTTTGACCATCAACGCAAGTGCAGCCAGTCGCGTGCTTTTGATTTCAAAGGTTGGCAACGGTGCGTCAGCCGCGGCGTTGGCAGAAGAAAAAGACATGCGTCAGTGTGAGGAATCGGTAACTGCAACAAAGGGCGGCATCGGCCGGTGCCGGCTCTGAGGAACAGAGCGCTTGAGTTTACTTGATGCGTGATGCCAGCTTAGCCCCCCTGCGTTTTTCTTTGGTGTGCTGCTGAAACTGTATTCTTTCTTTAATCTCTTTAATAAGAATAGTAGTAGTAGATAGAGACCGTGACAGCTTGTTGAAAAGGCTATTAATGCCTTAATAATCAAGCACTTAGATGGGTCAGAACCATGTGTGTTGAGGCCTGGTTTGCTTGGTCTTGACCATGAACAACTTGGCAGAACTGGCCAGTGCTGTGGATAAGTGCATGGTTGTTGAGGTTTTGTGCACAGCCTTGTGCCTTGACACTGGGAGGTCAATGGGCTAAGCCTCGATCCTTGTTGACGTCAGTCAAAGTGCCGATGCTGAACAACTGGCATGCTGGTGATCAACCGGAGATCGATCATGGTGCATGACAGTATGAGACTTATTTTGGACGAACACAGTGGCTTGAGCGCCATGTTGCGGTCTTTGAGCATGATGCTGGACCGCGGTCCCCAGGACGACCGTGATCGTTTTTTTGATGTGTTGCGTGCCATGTTGTTTTATGTGGATGAATTTCCGGAGCGCCAGCACCATCCCAAAGAATCAACGCTGCTGTTCCCCAGAGTGGCTGAGTTGGCACCGCAAACCCAAGAGACCATCCGGCAGCTTGACCAGGATCACGCCAAAGGAGAAGCGTCGGTCCGCGAGTTGCAGCACCTGCTGCTGGCTTGGGAGTTGCTGGGTGAATCAAGGCGTACCGCTTTTGAACAGGCTGCGCGAGCCTACTGTCGGTTTTACCTGGAACATATGCGTTTGGAAGAGACAATCATCTTGCCAGCTGCACAAAAAGTGTTGACAGAGCGGGATTGGCAATTCTTGGATGTGGCATTTGCAGCAAATATTGATCCCTTAGCCCGGCAGAATTTGCACGATCCAGATTTTGACCTGCTGTTCAGCCGTATCGTGATGCAGGCGCCCACGCCAATTGGTCTGGGCGAAAGCTGACGCCAATACGGACGGGTGTGTCCGCACAGCCCATCAAAAAATTTTCAACCGGTACCACAGATGTGCTTGGTGAACAGCGCAAAATAGCTGCGCATGACAAGCACAGCGCCCGCACCTCCCCGATGGTCCGAATCACAGGTGTTGTGGCTGGCCTTGGCCTTGTCAGCGGGCGCGGCCTTGTCTTTGGGCATTACGCGTTTTGCCTACGGTCTGCTGTTGCCAACCATGCGCACGGATCTGGGCTGGAGCTATACCCTGGCGGGTGCCATGAACACGGTAAACGCCCTCGGCTACCTACTGGGCGCCCTGTGCATGCCGCGTTTGATGCAGGCCTATGGCTCGTCACGCCTGCTCTGGTTGGGGGCGGTGCTGGCCAGTGTGTTCATGGGCTTGAGTGGGTTTTTTACCGACCCGGCAGCGCTGTTGCTGCAACGCCTGTTGGCTGGCAGTGCCAGCGCCCTGGTGTTCATTGCCGGTGGGCTGCTGGCCGCGCGCTTGGGTACGGTCTGGCCGCAGCGCAGTGGCCTGGTGATTGGCCTGTATTACGGCGGTACCGGTTTTGGCATTGTGCTGTCTGCCTTGCTGGTGCCGCAGGTGCTGGGGTGGGCCAGTGAACAGCCGCATGGCTGGGCTTGGGCCTGGTGGGCGCTGGCGCTGGCGTGCGGTCTGGCCACGCTGGTACTGCTGTGGCCAGCAGGGCAGCTGCAAGGCCTGGCGCCGCCGGTTGCAGCGGCAGCCGCTGGGGTGGCAAACCCGTTTCGCTGGCGCTGCTTTGGCTATGCCCTGGCCGGCTACGGCATGTTTGGTGTGGGCTACATTGGTTACATGACCTTTGTCATTGCCCTGTTGCGCGAGCAGGGCGCCGGGGCCACCGCTATCACGGTGTTTTATGCGCTGCTGGGGCTGGCGGTGCTGGCGTCGTCGCGCATCTGGGCCGGCCTGTTGGACCGTTACAAGGGCGGCCAGGTGTTGGCGCTGCTCAATGCGCTGCTCGGCCTGGCCACCCTGTTGCCGACCCTGAGTGCCCATTGGGGCGTGATTCTGTTGTCCGGCTTGCTGTTTGGCGGGGTGTTTTTGTCGCTGGTCGCCTCCACCACAGCGCTGGTGCGGCATAACCTGGCGCCAGCGGCTTGGGGTAATGGCATCAGTGCCTTCACCATCGTGTTTGCGTTCGGCCAAATGGTGGGCCCGACCGTGGTGGGCTTGATTGCCGACGGGCCAGGGGGTCTGGCGCGGGGCATGGTGTTTTCGGCCCTGGCGCTGTGGCTGGGTGCGGTGCTGGCCTGGCGCCAGCAGCCGCTCAGGCCAGCAGACCTTCAGCGCGCAGCGCCGCCTGCACCGCCGGCCGTGCCCGCATCCGGGCCATGAACTCGCCCAAGCGGGGTAGCGCGGAAATGTCCACACCGACCAGACGGCTCCAGCCGACCACAGTGAACAGGTAGGCATCGGCCACCGTGAATTGCTCACCCATCAAATAGGGGCCCTTGGCCAGTTCCCCTTCGACCCACTGCAGCCGCGCGCCCAGTCGGGTGCGGGCCGCGGTTTTGACTTCTTCGGGCATGCCGGGCGTGAACAGGGGTGAAAACCCTTTGTGTAACTCGGTGCCAATGAAAGTGAGCCATTCCTGCAGTTTGTAGCGCTCGAAACTGCCGGCGGGCGGTGCCAGATGTTTTTCGGGCGCCTGGTCGGCGATGTACTGCACGATGGCGGGTCCTTCGCGCAGTTGGCGGCCGTCGTCAAGCACCAGCAGCGGCACATAGCCCAGCGGGTTGATGCTGTAGTAGTCGGTGCCGTCGGCGAGCTTGTGGGTTTTGGTGGGTGCCGCGACAGCCTCAAACGCCAGGCCGGCTTCGTGCAGGGCGATGTGCGGGGAGAGCGAGCAGGCGCCAGGGGAGTAGTAGAGTTTCATGCCGGTATGCTAACGGATTCGCCCCCGGCGCTGAGATAATCCGTGGCATGTTCATCCTGATCGTCAGCGCCTTGTCATGACCCCCATCAACCTAGTTTCCAGTCGCTTGACCCTGGTCCAGTTGTGGCGGCCGCTGTTCGCCATGACCCTGGTGATCGTGGTGTCCAACTTCGCGGTGCAGTTCCCGATCAATGACTGGCTGACCTGGGGCGCGTTCACCTACCCCTTGGTGTTTCTGGTGGCTGACCTGACCAACCGGGCGGTGGGGGCGCAGGCGGCGCGCCGGGTGGCTTGGCTTGGCTTGTTGCCAGCGGTGCTGCTATCGGCCTGGTTGGCCAACTGGCACATCGCGCTCGCGTCGGGCACAGCCTTTATTCTGGCGCAGGGGATGGACATTGCCGTGTTCAACCGCTGGCGCAGCCAGTCCTGGTGGAAGGCGCCGTTCATGGGCTCGATGGTCGCCTCGGTGGTGGATACCCTGGTGTTTTTCTCGATCGCCTTTTACGGCAGCGAAATGAACTGGCTGATGCTGGCCACCGGTGACCTGGCCATGAAATGGCTGATGGCGGTGTTGTTGCTGGCGCCGTACCGGCTGATGTTGCCGCGCATCAGCCTGTGGGTGCCGCAGGCGCGCTGAGGGCGTCGTAGGGCCTCAGGCGGTCCGGCCCAGAATCAGGTCCACCGCTTTTTCCGCAATCATGATGGTCGGGGCGTTGGTGTTGCCCGTGGTCACCTGTGGCATGACCGAGGCATCGACCACGCGCAAGCGGTCCACGCCGTGCACACGCAGTGTGCTGTCCACCACCGCCATCGGGTCGTTTGCCGGCCCCATCTTGCAGCTGCCACAGGGGTGGTACTCGGTGTCGGAGTGCTGGCGCAAAAACTGCGCGACTGCCTGGTCATCGTCCCGCACAAACGGGTAGATCATCGGTCCCCGGTAGGGCGCCAGCGCCGGGCTTTGCATGATGTCGTAGCCCAGCCGGGCGCCGCGTGCCAAGGTGGCCAGGTCCTGTTCATCGGCCAGAAACTGCGGGTCGATCAGCGGCGCGTCCAGCGCTCGCGTGCTTTGCAGTGTGAGCTGGCCACGGCTTTTGGGCCGCATCAGCGTCACATGCAGGGTGTAGCCATGACCCAGATGGTTTTTGCGGGTGTGGTCGTCGACGATGCCGGTGCACAGCGCCAACTGGATATCGGGCGCGGGTGCCGCCGGGTCGGTCTGCAGAAAACCCTGGGTCTCGGCCACGTTGCTGGTGATGATGCCGGTGCGGTGCCGGCGCCACTCAAAGATGCCGCGCACGATGGCGCCCAACCCGGCGGCCGACAGCCCAAAGGTGGCGTCCTGGCGCTGGGTGCGGTAGAGCAGCACGGTGGTGAGGTGGTCGTGCAGGTTTTGCCCAACACCCGGCAACGCTTGCACCACCGGCAGCCCGTGGCCGGCCAGTTGCGCCGCAGGGCCCACGCCAGACAGCATCAACACCTGGGGTGAGCCAAAGGCACCGCCGGCCAGCAGCACCTCGCGCCGCGCCCGCACCTGCCGCAGCGTGCCGCCCTGCAGGTATTCAGCGCCGATGGCCTGACGGCCCTCGAACAGCAGGCGCTGGGTGTGCGCCCGGGTGATGATCTGCAGGTTGGGCCGGCCCTGATGGGGCGTCAGGTAGGCCCGCGCCGCATTCCAGCGCTCACCGGCCTTCTGGGTGACCTGGGCCGGGGCGTAGCCGAGCTGCTGCGCGCCGTTGTAGTCGGGTGTCGCAGGCAGGCCTTGTTCGGCGCAGGCGGCTTCGAACGCCTGGTTCAGCACGCTCGGGCTGCGCAGGTAGCTGACATGCAGCGGGCCGCCGCTGCCGTGGTAATCGGTGGCGCCAAAGCACTCGCTGTGCTCGGCGCGCTTGAAGTAGGGCAGCACCGCGTCGAAGTTCCAGCCGGGATTGCCCAGCGCGGCCCAATGGTCGTAGTCGTAGCGGTTGCCACGGGTGTAGACCATGGCGTTGACCGAGCTGCTGCCGCCCAGCACCTTGCCGCGTGGCTGGTAGCCGCGACGGCCGTTCAGGCCGGCCTGTGGCACGGTCTGGTAACGCCAGTTGTGCAGGCCAACCGCCGCCGTGGCGGCAAAGCCCAGTGGCGCCCGGATCAAGACCGAGTCGTCCGGGCCGCCGGCCTCCAGCAGGCAAACGCTGGTGCCGGGGTCCTCCGACAAGCGGCCGGCCAGCACGCAGCCGGCCGAGCCGCCGCCGACGATGACATAGTCAAATTCTTGCATGGTGCGCCTCAGGTGCGGTAGCTGGGGTCGGCGCGGTCAAGCTTGCGCAGCAGCGCCGGCCAGACCAGGCCGGCCCCTAGGCCGGCGGTAGCGACCTTGAGCACGCTGCCGATACCAGCCACGATGGCTGGGTTGACGTGGACCAGCTCCCCGCCGGCTTGGGCGTCGAGCTGGATGCGGCAGGTGTTCTCAAAGGTGTACATGGCCAAAAAGGCGTCGGCAATGGTCCTGCCCACCGTCAGCAGGCCGTGGTTGCGCAGCATCAGGTAATTGGCGTCACCGAGATCGGCCTGCAGGCGCGGCTTCTCGTCGTCGCGCAGCGCCACCCCCTCGTAGCCGTGGTAGGCCAGTGAGCCCAGCACAAAGGTGGATTGCTGGCTGATCGGCAGCACGCCGCACTTTTGCGCACTGACCGCAATGCCGGCGCGGGTGTGGGTGTGCAGCACGCAACCGGCATCCTCGCGTACCTGGTGAATACAGCTGTGGATGGTGAAGCCGGCCGGGTTGACCGGAAACGGTGAGTCACTGAGCTTGTTGCAGTGTTGATCGACCTTGACCAAGCTGGAGGCGGTGATTTCGTCGAACATTAGGCCGTAGGGGTTGATCAGGAAGTGGTGGTCTGGCCCGGGTATGCGGGCGCTGACGTGGGTGAACACCAGATCACTCCAGCCGTAAGCGGCCACCAGCCGGTAGCAGGCCGCCAGGTCGCAGCGCAGCTGCCACTCGTCGGCGCTGACCTGGTCGTGCAGGGAAGGGAAGTGCATGGCGGGTTCCTTAATCAACGCGGCCGACCCGATGCCGGCAGCCCCATGGTCGCAGAATACGCCTGTGCGCTCAGGACAAGAGTCAAACAGATGACAGGGCAGTTGGAGATCACGGTCTACTGTCGTTCATGGCGTTGGCGTTGCGTGTTGGCGGGGATGGCGTGCCTGATTCCGCTCATGTCCCCCGGATGCAGCAGCCTGACTGGCTGCTGCATCCTCCGCCTTGACTTCGCTGCATCAGGCACGCCATCCCCTCCCTGGCGAGGTAAGACTTGATAACCGAATACCTAAATGCCGGAATGCCGTAGTCCCATTACTCGCCTGCGAGGGTCGTCAAGGTGGTGACGGGCCGAGCGGCGGAGCGAGGTCAAGGAGGAGGACACGGGGGCCCGCAGGGCACCTGTGTCTGGGGGACACGAGCGCAGTCGCTTGGCCCGGCGCCGCCTTGACCAGCGCGCCAGATACGAGCGCAGTTGCTCGGCATGGCTGCGCCCAAACCGGGACACGACAATCGCTATCAAAAACATAGCTACAACCCCAATAAAGACGAGGGCTAGAGCCTGATTTATGCGGCATCGTAAAATCAATGTCCTTAGTCCTCCGACAAGCGCAGGGCGCGCGCCCTGGTTTTGCGCCCGATCAAGAGACCCACAGCCATGCTTTACCCACAACACTTTGACGTGATCGTCGTCGGCGGCGGCCATGCTGGCACAGAGGCGGCGCTGGCGGCGGCGCGCATGGGTTGCAAGACCCTGCTGCTGACGCACAACATCGAAACGCTGGGCCAGATGAGTTGCAACCCCTCGATCGGGGGCATTGGCAAGGGCCACCTGGTGAAAGAGGTGGACGCGCTGGGTGGTGCCATGGCAGCAGCCACCGACGAGGCCGGTATCCAGTTTCGCATTCTCAACTCATCCAAGGGGCCGGCCGTGCGCGCCACCCGTGCGCAAGCAGATCGCGTGTTGTACAGAGCGGCGATCCGACAGCGGTTGGAGAACCAAGCCAATCTGTGGCTGTTCCAGCAGGCGGTGGATGACCTGTTGGTGGAGGGCGACCGGGTGGTGGGGGCGGTGACCCAGCTCGGTATCCGCTTTGCCGCCAGTACCGTGGTGCTGACCGCCGGTACTTTTCTGGATGGCAAGATCCATGTTGGGCTGAACAATTACTCGGCCGGCCGCGCCGGTGACCCACCGGCGGTGACGCTGAGCGCGCGGCTCAAAGAGCTCAAGCTGGCGCAGGGCCGGCTCAAGACTGGCACGCCGCCCCGGCTGGACGGCCGCACCATCGATTTCAGCCGCTGTGAGGAACAGCCGGGCGACGGTATGCCGGGCGGCATGAGCGCCCAGATGCCGGTGTTCAGTTTTCTGGGGCGGGCCGAACAGCACCCGGCGCAGATGTCGTGCTGGATGACGCACACCAACGCGCGCACGCACGAGATCATCCGCAGTGGCTTTGACCGCAGCCCGATGTTCACCGGCAAGATCGAGGGGGTAGGGCCGCGCTATTGCCCCAGCGTAGAGGACAAGATCAACCGCTTTGCCGACAAGGAGAGCCACCAGATCTTTCTGGAGCCGGAAGGCCTGAACACGCACGAGTACTACCCGAACGGTATTTCGACCAGCCTGCCCTTCGACATTCAGTACCAGTTGGTGCGCTCGATGGTCGGACTGGAAAACGCGCACATCCTGCGCCCCGGTTACGCGATTGAGTACGACTATTTCGACCCGCAGCAACTCAAAAGCAGCTTTGAGACGCGTGCGCTGGGCGGTTTGTTTTTTGCCGGCCAGATCAATGGCACCACCGGCTACGAGGAGGCGGCGGCGCAGGGCTTGTTTGCCGGCGTCAACGCCGCACTGCAGGCTGGCGCACGCACCGGCTGGTCTGGTGACAGCTGGTTGCCCGGGCGCGACGAGGCCTACCTGGGTGTGCTGGTGGACGACTTGATCACCAAGGGCGTGACCGAGCCCTACCGCATGTTCACCAGCCGTGCCGAGTTTCGGTTGCAGCTGCGCGAGGACAACGCCGACAGTCGGCTGACCGAAACCGGGCGCGCATTGGGCTTGGTGGATGATGTGCGCTGGGAAGCTTTCTGCCGCAAGCGGGATGCGGTTTCACGTGAAACAGAGCGCCTGCGCGGCCTCTGGGTCAGCCCGAAGAACCTGCCGGCGGCAGAGTCGGAGCGGGTGTTGGGCAAGGCGATCGAGCACGAATACAGCTTGGCCGAGTTGTTGCGCCGGCCCGGTGTTCGCCACGCGGATCTGATGTCGCTGGATGGCGGACGTTTCCAGGACGCCGCATGGCAGGTTTCACGTGAAACAGCCGCCGAGCCGGAGGCGCTGTTTCGCGCCACTGTGATCGAGCAGGTGGAGATTGCCGCCAAATACTCGGGCTACATCGACCGGCAAAAAGGGGAGGTGGACCGCGCTGCCCATTTTGAACACCTGCGTTTGCCGGCCAGTCTGGACTACCTGCAGGTCACGGCGCTGAGTTATGAGGTGCGGCAACAACTGGCGCGGCACCGGCCCGAGACCTTGGGCCAGGCCTCGCGCATGTCGGGCGTCACGCCAGCCGCCATCTCGCTCCTGTTGATTCACCTGAAGAAGAATAACTTCAAGGGCTTTGCCGCGGCGCGCGAGGCTGGGCTGGCAGCGGCGCCCGACCACACGCTGGTGGCCTGATGCGCGAACTGGAAGCGCCGTTGCGGCGCGGCTTGGCTGATTTGGCGCTGGCACTGGACGACCGCCAGGTGCAGCAGTTGCTGGAGTACCTGGCGTTATTGGCCAAGTGGGGCCGCGTTTATAACTTGACGGCGCGGCTGGAGCCAGCCGAGATGCTGACACACCACCTGCTGGACAGTCTGGCCATCGTCGAGCCGCTGCGCCGGCAGTGTGGAGCCGGCCCGCTGCGCCTGCTGGATGTCGGTTCCGGCGCCGGGCTGCCGGGCGTGGTGCTGGCGATTTGTGAGCCCTGGTGGCAGGTGGATTGTGTGGATGCCGTGGCCAAGAAGGCGGCCTTCGTGCAGCAGGTGGCGGTCAGTCTGCGTCTGCACAATCTGCGCGGCCGACACGCCCGGGTCGAGCAATTAACCGAGCGCTACCAAGTGGTGACCTCGCGCGCCTTTGCCGCGTTGGCGGACTTTACCCAGTGGTCGGATGCGGCGCTGGCGCCGGATGGGGTCTGGCTGGCGATGAAGGGTAAGAATCCGGCCGATGAGATCGCCCAGCTGGCGCCGACCGTGCAGGTGTTTCACGTGGAACCGTTGGCTGTTCCGGGCCTTGACGCGGAGCGCTGCCTGGTCTGGCTAAACAGGCGGTAACGCGGCCTTGAGGCGGCGCTCAGGCCGCTGGCCGTCGCGGCAAATCGTGTCGCAATGGGCGTCACGTAAACTCGGGCTCCCGCCTGACAGAAAGTACCGATGTTTTTTGGAATTGCCGACTACCCGGCCTTTGTCGTTGCCATCCTGATTTTTTTGCTGATCCCGGGCCCAGGTAACCTGGCACTGGTGACCTCTACCGGTAAAGGCGGCATTCGTGGCGGGTTGGCGGCCGGCCTCGGCATTATTTTGGGTGACCAAGTCTTGTTGTGGCTGGCGGTGGCCGGCGTAGCGGCGGTGTTAACCGCCTACCCGCCAGCGTTTGTGGCAGTGCAGTGGCTGGGCGCGGCCTACCTGGCTTGGCTGGGCTGGCGCATGCTGCGGGCCAAACCCGGGGCGCCGCCAGTGCTTAACATCAAGCCTGGCCATTACCTGCGCCAGGCCATGGGCATCACCCTGCTCAACCCCAAGGCCATCGTGTTCTACATGGCGTTTTTTCCGCTGTTTGTGGACCCGGCGCACCATCAGGGGCTGCTGACCTTTGGCGTGATGGCGCTGACCATCGCCGCCCTGGGCTTTGCCTATTGCCTGGTGCTGGTAACCCTGACGCACACCCTGGCGGAGCGCCTGCGCGCCAACCCCGTGATCACGATGGGGCTGGAGAAGCTGGCCGGCATCTTTCTGATTGGTTTTGGCGTCAAGCTGGCGATGTCCCGCTGAGCGCCAGCGCTGACACCCGTCTTATTCCCCCTAGCGAGAGCTGTCCATGGCCAAAATATTCTGTGTCGCCAACCAAAAGGGTGGGGTGGGCAAGACCACCACCACCGTCAACCTGGCGGCCGGGCTGGCCAAGGTCGGGCAGCGCGTGCTGATGGTCGACCTCGATCCGCAGGGCAACGCCACCATGGGCTCCGGGGTGGACAAGCGCCAGCTTGAGCTGTCGATCTACGATGTGCTGCTGGAGTCGGCCAGCGTGGCCGAGGCGCGGGTCAAAAGTGACAAGCTGGCGGCGGCCGGTTGCAGCTATGACATTCTGGGCGCCAACCGCGAACTGGCCGGCGCCGAGGTTGAACTGGTGGATGTGGAGCGACGCGAAAAGCGCCTGAAGCAGGCGCTGGCCGCTGTCAGCGCCGACTACGACTTCATCCTGATCGACTGCCCGCCTTCGCTGTCCATGC
>CAJAXU010000653.1 GCA_903948045.1 uncultured beta proteobacterium
AACGACAGCCTGAATGGCGGGGCCGACAACGACGACCTGTTTGGCGGCGCCGGCACGGATACGCTCTCTGGCGGCGACGGGCTCGACACGCTCAAAGGTGGGGCGGGTGCGGACTCGCTGGACGGCGGGGCAGGCAACGATGTGCTGCACGTGGGTTCCAGCAACGGCGCACGCGGGTTCTACACCCATACCTTGGTGGGTGGTTCGGGTGATGATGTGTTGTATGCCAGCTATGGGAGGAATAACGATGGCGATGCGGCCGTCATGACCGGTGGGCTGGGCGCAGACCGCTTTGTCTTGTCGCGGTCGACGAGCGACACGGCTGATACCGGTTATGACCAAAGCAACTTCGCGATACCGATAATCAGCAATTCTTACCTGGACCTAAACTTCTCGCCCGCTTCAGCACCCGACCGCATCACCGACTTCAACGCCATCGAGGGTGACCTCATCCGCAGCGGCATCACCAATGGCATAGCAAGCGTCATCAACTACCCCCTGGTATGGCGTGGTGCTGCCGCCGCAGGCTTTACTGTAACCGTCGGGCAGGATGCTCCTGGCCAGGCCATGGGCAGGGATGCGTTGCAACTGTGGAGCTACTTTGACGCCATAGCCAATCAGACCGCGTTGTATCTGGACCGCAACCGTGACGGATTGGTCGATGCCAATGACTTCAAGCTCCTGTTTGACGGCAACCTGGTCAGCAACGCCAATGCCGCGCTGAACCTGAGCGCAGCCAGCTTTACCGCCGGCACCTTTGTGCCTGCCGCCAACGTGGGCACGGGCGGCAACGACAGCCTGCTGGGCGGTGCGCTGAGTGACACACTGATGGGCGGCGGAGGGGACGACACTCTGGAGGGCGGCGCTGCTGATGACATTTTGTACGCATCCGCCAACGCCAACGTTTACGCATCCTACAACGCCACCCTCACCCCCGACAGCGCGAATTCTTACAACCTGCTGCGCGGCGGCGACGGCAATGACAACCTGAACGGCGCCGTGGGCCGTGACGAAATGTATGGCGATGCGGGCAAGGACACCCTGTATGGTTATGACGGCAACGACACCCTGGATGGCGGCATCGGCTCAGATGACGTTCGAGGTGACGGCGGGGATGACCGTATCGTCTATGACCCCTTGGACAGCAACGTAAACGGTGGCAATGGGATCGACCTGCTGGTGCTACCCGCCGGCACGTCGCTCTCGGTGCTGAACCTGGCCAACGCTTCTGACCAGACCAGTGGCGACACCGCCGTGGTGACTGGCTTTGAAGGCGTGGATTTCTCGGCGCTGGGCGCGGGCGTGAGCTTTAGCGGCACCGCTGCCGACGACTGGTTCATTGGCACGGCCTTTGCTGACACGCTTTCGGGTGGCGATGGCAATGACACCCTGGACGGGGGTGCCGGCAATGTGGTCGACAACCTGACCGGCGGCGCTGGCAACGACGTGTACCGTGTGACGGGTGCCGATGTGATCGTCGAAGCTGCAAGCGGCGGCACCGACCGGGTGGAGACGGCGGCCGACTACACGCTGGGCGCCAACCTTGAACAACTCACTCTGCTGGGCAGTGACAACATCAGCGGTACCGGCAATGAGCTGGACAACCTGCTGGTGGGCAATGCGGGCATCAACCAGCTCTTTGGTGGCGCCGGCAAAGACACGCTCGATGGTGGTCTGGGCAGCGACACCCTGGCCGGCGGTGCCGGCGATGATGTGTACGAGGTTGACGACGTGGGCGACCTGGTGCAAGAGGCGGCCAGCGGCGGCACCGACCTGGTGCGGGCCAGCGGAAGCCACACACTGGCGACCGAGGTGGAGAACCTGACGCTCACCGGTTTGGCCAACCTCTCGGGTACGGGCAATGGGCTGGACAATGTGCTGACTGGCAACGGCGGCAACAACACGCTGACTGGCGCTGCTGGTGCTGACACCTTTGCTTTTGCCGTTAGCAACAACGGCATCGACCGGATCACCGACTTTTCTGGCGGCGACCGCATCGTGCTGACGACATACCAATACTCACAGGCCCCGGTGACCACTGGCAACGGCAGCAATGTGACGGCCAACCGCATCCAAGCGCAAACGGTGGGTAGCGTGACCACGTTGTTCATCGACACCATTGGCTACAGCGCAGGCGTCGAGGTCAGCATCGAGCTTGACGGCGCGTTTGAGCCGGGGCGCTTCCGGCTGTCTCAGGCGCCAGACAACGGACAGGTGATCAGCCTGAACCAGGCACCCACATTAGCCAGCCCGCTGGCTGACCAGAGCCTGGTGTACAACCAGAGCCTGAATTACACCGTGCCTGTCGGCGCCTTTACCGACGCCGAATCAGACGCGCTGACCTACACCGCCACCCGGGCCGATGGCAGTGCGCTGCCGAGTTGGCTGAGTTTTTCGGCAGGGAGCCGCAGTTTCACTGCCAACAGCCCGGGCTTAGCCAACATTGGCAGCTACGACATCAAGGTGACCGCCACCGACATCTGGGGTGCGAGCACCAGTGATGTGTTCAGCTTGGCGGTTGCCACCAACAACCGTGCCCCCACCGGCGCCGTCGTGATCGCCGGTACGGCCACACAGGGCCAGACACTGACAGCCGCCAATACTCTGGCTGATCTGGACGGTATCCCAACCACTGGCACAGGTGCCATCGCCTACCAATGGCTGGCCGACGGCGTCGCAATCGGCAGCGCAACCAGCAGCACGCTGGTGCTGGGCCAAACCCAGGTGGGCAAGGCCATCAGCGTCCGAGCAACATACACCGACCTGGGCGGCACTGCCGAGAGCAAGACCAGCGGCGCCACGACAGCAGTGGCCAATGTGAACGACGCAGCCACTGGCACGGTAACACTCACCGGGACGCCCACCCAAGGCCAGACCCTGACGGCGGCCAACACGCTGGTCGATTTGGACGGCCTGGGCACCGTCGGCTACCAGTGGAAGGCTGATGGGCAGATCGTTACGCGGCCCGATGCCAGTGGGCCGTGGCAAGTGTTTGCCCAAGGTGAGCTGAGCTGGGTATCTCCGTCGGAGCAATCGTTCGGCATGGTTCCAGGCATTGCACACGCTGGCCAGGGCCGCCTGGTGGTTACGGGGGTGTTCCTTGCGGATCCTGCCACCCGCACTGACATCGACAGCCGTCACGTCGTGGTGGACGCCGCGACGCTGATGGAGGTCAGCCGTGGGGTGACTTCAGGGGCCTACCAACAGGGTCAGCCTGTGTTGGCCCCAGCGGACAGCGGTGTCCTCATGGTGTACACCGCCACGCCTCAGGGCTACCACGGCGACCAGTACAGCCGCTTCATTGGTGCAGATGGTGTGGCCAGCACGCCGCAGTTGGCGATGGATGGCTGGGGCGGCGCGGACTGGGAGCCCAACGTGGCCAGGCTGGCTAACGGCCAGTACGTGGTGACGTTCGTTTCTGAGCGCGGTGGATCGTACGACGTCTTTGCCCAAAACCTGAGCGCCTCGGGTGCAGTGGATGGGCCAGTGTACGCGGTCAGCGGCTCGCTGCCAGGGTCGCAGTTCCGCGGGTCGAACCTGAACACGGCTGTCGGGCAGACCGACTCGTTCGTGTCGGTTTGGTACAACGATGGACAGGTTCCGCAGGTGCAGATGGCACTGGTCAATGCGGCCACTCGACAGCAGCAGGCGATGTTGACGATGGAGCCATCGGCTGGGGCTGCGCCACAGGCAGTCGTGGTCAACGATGCAGGCCAGGGGGCGGTGTTCCTGGTTCGAGACGGGGCAGCGTTCGCTCGGCTGTTCACAGTTTCCGGCTCACAGCTGACGCTAGGCGCAGAAGTGGCGTTGAGCGAGGGGATCGAGCAGCTGGGCCAGACCTTCTTTGAAGTGTCTGCCGTGGTTCTGCCTGGACAGGACGGTCAAGTGGCCGTGGCGTTGGGTGGCAGCGACGGCACCACCCAGCGGGTGTACCTCACGCAGTTCGGGATCGCGGGTGCGGCCCCAAGCGCGCCGGCGATCCAGATCGGTCAATCAAGCCTCAACGGCTGGCAGCCTGGCGTGCTTGACGTGGAGATGGTGGCGACACCCAACGGTCTGACGGTTTTGTACCAAGACCCGGCACAAGGCTCGCTTCGACTCATCAGTGTTGCCAGAGCTGTAATGTCGGAGACACTGACGTTAACGGCGACTGAAGTGGGCAAGGCCATCAGCGTGACGGCTTCCTACACCGACAACTTTGGTCAGGCCGAGAGCATGACGAGCGCGCCGACGCTTTTGGTGGCGCCGATCAACACCAGCCCGACTGGGGCAGTGGCCATCAGCGGCACACCCGCGCAAGGCCAGGTGCTCACGGCAACCAACACCTTGGCCGATCTGGACGGTCTTGGCACCATCAGCTACCAATGGCTGGCTGACGGCGTCGCAATCGCGGGTGCCACGGCCAGCACGTTTGTCCTGACAGCCGCGCAGGCCGGCAAGTCTGTTACTGTGGTGGCCAATTACATTGACTTGCTTGGTAAGCTAGAAAGCGTTTCCTCTGCTGCGCTCTTGGTGGCAGCGGCAGACACCACGCCCCCCATCCCCCCGGTGGTTAACGCCGTTGCCACCGACAACATCGTCAACGCCGCAGAAAAAGCCGCTGGTGTCACGGTCAGTGGTACGGCCGAGGTCGGTGCCAGCGTGCTGGTCAGCTGGGGTAGCGCCAGCAAAACCGTCACGGCAACAGGGGGCACCTGGAGCACCAGCTTCAGCAGCGCGCAGGTACCTGCAGACGCTACAAGCAGCACCATCAGTGCCGTGGCCACTGATGCGGCGGGCAACGCCAGCACAGCCGGGACAAAAGTGATTACGGTC
>CAJAXU010000654.1 GCA_903948045.1 uncultured beta proteobacterium
GACCGACAAGCAGCAGGAGCTGGACAACAACGCCCAAGGCATCCTGGGCTATGTGGTGCGCTGGGTCGACCAGGGTGTGGGTTGCTCCAAGGTGCCCGACATCCACAACATCGGCCTGATGGAAGACCGCGCCACGCTGCGCATCAGCAGCCAGCACATGGCCAACTGGTTGCACCACGGCGTGGTGAGCGAAGCCCAGGTGCGCGAGACCTTTGAGCGCATGGCTGCCGTGGTGGATGGCCAGAACGCCGGCGACCCGCTGTACCAACCCATGGCCGGCCACTTCGACAGCTCCAAGGCCTACCAGGCCGCCTGCGACCTGGTGTTCAAGGGCCTGGCCCAGCCCAGCGGCTACACCGAGCCGCTGTTGCACGCGTGGCGGCTGAAGGTAAAAGCTGGCTGAAGCGTTTCACCAACGTACGCCTTGCTGGAAACCGACAACGTGATCGCCACCCCCTATTGCACCGGCAGCTCGGTCGAACCGTCCCGGGCGTCCAGCCTGCGCGTACCGCTGCGCCGATGATGCCACTGCGTAAGGCATCCCTGGCCGCGATCGCGTTCACGCTGTCGGCCACCTGCCTGTTCGCGATGATGGACACCACCACCAAGTACGTGGTCCAGACTGTGCCGGTGCTGATGGCCTTGTGGGCGCGCTACTTTCTGCAGGCGCTGATCTCCAGCCTGTGGCTGTGGCCGACGCATGGGCGCGCCCTGTTGCGCACCCGACGGCCCTGGCTGCAGACGCTGCGCGGCCTGTCGCTGGTGGCGAGCACACTGTTCGCGATCCTCAGCGTGCGTTTCATGCCGGTGGGCGAATTCGTCGCGATCGTCATGCTGGTGCCGGTGATCGTGACCCTGATCTCGGCCACCTTGTTCCGGGAACGGGTTCGGCCGACGCAATGGCTGTTCCTGCTGGTCGGCTTCGCCGGCGTGATGCTGATCATCGAGCCGGCCCAGCCGCGCTTCGGCTGGAACACACTGTTCCCGCTGGCCTGCGTGGTCGCCTCCGTCGCCTACCAACTCAGCAGCAGCCACCTGAGCCGCACCGAGCCGGCCAGCACAGTGCACTTTTTGAGCATGTGCATCGGAGCGATCGCCGCCAGCCTGCTGCTGCCTTGGGGCTGGTCGACTGTCGATTCCGGTTTCATGTGGCTGCTGATGGTGGCCATGGGGGCGATGGGCGCCGTCAGCCATTTCCTGCTGGCCCTGGCCTACCAGCGCGCGCCAGCCACCGAGGTGGTGCCCTACATGTACTCGCAAGTCGGCTTCGCGGTGCTGTTTGGCTGGATCGTGTTCGGCGAGTTGCCGGGCACGCTGGCTGGCGCCGGTATCGTGCTGATCATCCTGTCGGGACTGGTGAACGCCTGGCAGCTGCGGCTGCGCCTGAACGTGCGGCAACAGAGCCAGAGCCGGCCACTTTGACAGCGTCGAAGCCCACCAGGCCGCCTGCGAGCTGGTGTTCTCAGGTTGTCGGCAAGTCGGGCTCCGGCGCCCAAGTGCGATGATCCTCGTTCGTATTGCCCGGAGCGTGCCATGACCCACTTTCTGCCTACCGACTCGCCCGCCAGCCAGGGCATGTGCCCGCAGCGCCTGGAACGTGCGTCTGCCCTGCTCGCCGCCGAGGTGGCTGAGCGCCGAGTCGCCGCCGCCTCGATGCTCGTGGCCCGCAATGGGCGTGTGGTTCAGCATGTGGGCCATGGTGCCGCGCCCGATGCGGTGTACCTGCTGGCCTCGATCACCAAGCCGGTGAATGCCGTAGCGGTGATGTTGCTGGTCGAGCGTGGCCTGGTGTCGCTGGACGACCCGGTGGCACGGTATCTGCCGGAGTTTGCGGGGCCCGATCGGGCGGCCGTGCGGGTACGCGACCTGCTGAGCCACACCTCCGGCCTGCCCGACATGCTCCCAGAGAACCTGGCACTGCGACGCGCACACGCCCCGCTGAGCGCCTTTGTGCAGGGCGTCTGCACCACGCCGCTGCTGTATCCGCCGGGCACCGGTTTCGATTACCAGAGCATGGGCACGCTGCTGGCCGGTGAGATCGTGCAACGGGTTTCCGGGCTGCCCCTGCGCACGTTCTACCAGCAGGAAATCTTCGAGGTGCTGGGCATGCACCAATCCTCGCTGGGACTGGGCGGACGCCCGATTGCCAACACCGTCTGGTGCCAGTACGAGAGCAGCCCGGACGTGGCGCTCTTCGGCGCCAATACGCCTTATTGGCGCGATATGGGCCACCCCTGGGGCGGCATGCACTCCACCGTGAGCGACCTTGCGCTGTTACTGCAAGCCTTCCTGAATGGCGGGGCGCTCGGGGGGCGCACGCTGCTGGGCCGCGCCACGGTCCAGCGCATGGTCAGCGACCAGAATACCGCCATCGGCAAACCCTGGGGCTTGGGCTGGGGTCTGGCGACCAGCCCGGTGTGGGTCTACTGCGGCGAACTGGTGTCGCCACGCACCTTCGGCCATTCGGGCGCGACCGGCACGGTGGCCTGGGCTGACCCGGACACGCAGGTGCAGTGCGTGATCCTGACCTCCCGACCCACTGCGCATGACGATGGCCGCCTGCTGCGGGTGGTTTCCAATGCAGTGGCGGCGTCGGTGCTGGGTTGATGGAGGACCGCGCCACGCTGCGCATCAGCAGGCAGCACGTGGCCAACTGGCTTGGCCTACCAGGCCGCTACCGACCTGGTGTTCAAGGGCCTGGCCTAGCCCAGCGGCTGCACCGAGCCGCTGCTACACACCTGGCGACGTTTCAAAATGCTGGCATCGGTGGTCTAAATCAGCCCCACGACCAACAGCAGCGCCTTGTCCACAGCCCGCATCCGGTCGTCCTCCAACCGCCCGAACGGCTCACTGACCTTGACGCGCGGCACGGTGGACAGCTTGTCCACCATCACCTGTGACAACACGCGCAGACCATTGGCCGACGTGGGCTCTACGGTTACCCGAAAAGCTGCCGTGTGCAGGTCACTGGTCACAGGGCATAGCACCAAGCTGTTCAGGTCGGCCAGCAAGTCGGTCCGAACAATCAGCGCCGGGCGGGGTTTGCCATAGTCACCCTGAAGCGATACCGCGACCAGGTCCCCACGCTGCATCATGTCCAACCTTCAACCTGGCCGGCGGCCTCTTCGGTAAACCCAAGTGCTTCGGCCTCGCTGGCTGCGCCATTGAGCTCCAGGCATTGCCGGCGCAAATCGGCGGCGAAGCTGGCCAGCCGCGTATCAGGAACCCAAAATTGAACCGGGCGGAGGCCCGCAGCCCGCATCCGCTCGCGTGAGCGGGTCACCTTGCTGGATGGCTCGTTTGCTGTGGTCATCAGGCGCTCCCTGAAAAGCATGCAGAGTAACATGAAACCCAGCATGCGCACTCGACAGGATTCACTCATTCAGCGTGCGTTATCGCTCACCATTCGATATTGCTATTGATTAAATAGCTACTCCGCCTTATTCCACGGGGGCTAGAGGCCGATTATCTATAAATGCTCAGGCCTCTACCCGGATCACACCCTGAGCGGCCAAGGCGGCAATGTCGTCATCACTGACCTGCAGGGACTGCAAAATGGCCCGGGTATGCTGCCCCAGGCGCGGGGCTGCGGCCAGCGCCTGCCCCGGGTCGCCGTCGGCCACAGCCTGGTGACCCGCACGCCCCGAGGCGCTCGCTTGACGCCCGCCGGCGAACACGCGCTTGAACGGATTCGCATAGCGCTGGGCTCCCTCGCTACGGCACGCGCCACCATGGGCGAAGCACAAGACCGCCCGCTGGTGCGGCTGGGCCTCCTGCCGCTGGTGGGCATCGGGGCACTGGGGCCGGTGGTCAAGGCCTTGCAGCAACAGGGGGACATGCCCCGCCTTATCCTGCGCACCGACACGATCCAGGGACTGCTGGACCTGCTCGTGAGCGGCGAGGTCGACGCCGTGGTGGGCGGGCTCGACGGCGAATAGGTGCTGATGCCGCACGGCAGTTCCAGCCAGCGCCGTCGTCTGGGTCACCCTGCGGGCCGTCAAGACCCTCGCCAACGCCTTTGCCGCACACGCACGGCAAACGGCCTCCTGAGCGCTCAACCCAGCCAGCGGGCCCGGCTGGTGCGCAGCCGGTTGTGCTGGCGGTAGGCGGCCGGCAGTTCGCCCGCAGCGCGCAAAAAGTGGCGGCGAAAAGTGCCGGCATCGGTATAGCCGCAGGCCAGTGCCAGCTGGTCGACGGGTAGGTAGGTGGTCTCCAGCAGCACGCGGGCACGCGCCATGCGCAGGCCCTGCAGGTAAAGCAAGGGGCTTTGCTGGTGGCTGCTGGCAAAGTGGCGCAGCAGCGTGCGTGGGCTGGTCGCCATGGCCCGCGCCAATCGGGCCAGGTCGTAGGGCTCGGCCACATGGGCTTCTAGCCAGCGCCGCGCCCGCGCCACCACCCCGGGTGGCACGCGGCGGGCCTGGACGTCTTGCTCGATCTGGGCCGCCACCTGCTGGCGCTCGGGCGAATGCAGCAGCACGTGGGAGGCCGCCACCGCCAACTCGGCGCCGCGGGTGGTCTTGAGCGCGTCGAGCAGCATTTCGGTGGTCCAGAGCGGGGTTTCGCAGGTCCAGATTCGGTCGGACACGGTCCAGGGCCGGTCGGTCTGCAGCCGCACGCCCTCGCTGTGGCGCAACACGGCCTGCACAAACTGCCAGGGTGCCACCGCCTCCCGGTCGCGCAGCAGCCCTGCCAAGCCCAGCAGGGCCACGCCGTTGCCAACAGCCAGCACGCGCGCGCCGGCCGCATGGGCCTGCTGAATCAGTGCCACCGCACCCGCCGCCTGCTGCACCAGTTGGTCCAGGTGCGGGCCGCTGAAGGCATGCCAACCAGGCACAAGCAACACATCCGGCAGCCCTCGGTACAGGGTAGTGGGCAGACTGGACAGCGTCTGCGGCCAACGTGGCACCGGCCCACCAGTGGCGCTGCGCCAGCGCCAAACCGGCTCAGCCGCCGCGCCGGCCTGCCGCATGCTGGCCAGCCCATGCATGACCTTGAGCACATCCACTGCGGTCATGGCCACCCCGTGCACACCCTGGGGTGACCACAACAGGGTCACTTTCAAAGGCTCAGGCTGGGGAGCATGTTTGGCATTGAGTGCATTCATTTTGGCCACCGTTGCACTTTACCCGATGGCGGCGCAGGTCTACGATTCAATCCCTCACCCCACAGAGCCGCGTCCCAGCGGTGCCCCGCAGGAGAATCGCATGCACATCACCCAAAAATCCATCCCGCCCCAGGCGCCTGCTGCCATCGGCCGCCGTCAGCTGTTGGGCGCCGCTGCCGCCACGGCACTGACCCTGGCCGCCCGGCCGGGCCGGGCCCAGACGGCGTTTCCAACCAAGCCCATCACCATCATCGTGCCCTACACCGCGGGCGGCGCGTCCGACATCGGCGCCCGTCTGCTGGGCGTGGAGCTGGGCCGCCTGCTGGGCCAGCCGGTGGTGATTGACAACGTGGGCGGCGCCGGTGGCGCCGTGGGCGTGCAAAAAATGCTGCGGGCCCCGGCCGACGGCTACACCCTGCTCTACGGCTCGCTTAGCGAGTGCGTGCTGGTGCCACTGATCAATGCATCCGCCGGCTACAAGCCTGAGGACATGACCGCCGTGGCCATGGCGGGTGCGGCGCCGGCCTCGTTTGTGGTTCGGCCGGATTTTCCGGCCAACAACATGGAGGAATGGATCGCCTATGCCCGCAAGAACCCGGGCCGGCTGTCCTACGGCTCACCCGGCATTGGCACCTTCCAGCACCTGGTGGCTGAGACCATCAAGGCCAAAACCGGCACCTTCATGCTGCACATCCCCTACCGGGGTGGCGCCAACATCGTCAGCGACGTGATTTCCGGTCAGATCGACATCGGCGTCACCACATCGACGAACGTGCTGGGCATGGGGGTGCAGGGTCGGGTCAAGGTTCTGGGCATCACCTCAGCCGAACGGGTGCCAGCGCTGCCTAACGTGCCGGCCTTTGGCGATACGCCAGCGCTCAAAGGCATGGATCTGCAGACCTGGGCCATGGTGTTTGCGCCCAAGGGCGTGCCGGATGCCGTGCTGCAAAAACTCAACAGCGTGATCACTGGCGTGGTGATGTCGCCCGCCATGGGCGAGCAGCGGCGCCGGCTGGGCTCCACCTTGGCCGGGCCCTTCACGCCAGCGCAGGCCCAGGCATTTCTGCTCAATGAACGCGACACCTACCGGCTTGCCGCCAGCCGCATCAAGCCGGAGTAGGCCTTGGCTCACGATCACCTGCCCGCCGACGGACCAGCAGCGGCGCGGCTAACGCCGCTGTTTGCGCCGGATTACATCAGCGCGCGCGCCGCCTTTCGTGTCGCCGCCAGTGCTGCGGGAGCCAGCTTGGAGACCCTGCCCCACCCGCTGACAGGTTTGCAAGGCGAGGACCTGAGCGTCGACACCGCCTGGCTGGGCCCGCGCGGCGCCCGGCGCGTGCTGCTCAGCATTTCTGGCACGCACGGGGTGGAGGGTCTGCACGGCAGTGGCTGCCAGGTGGCCTTCTTGCGCCACATGACCGGCACCAGCCTGCCGCCCGACACCGCGCTGCTGCTGGTGCACGCCCTCAACCCTTTTGGCTTTTCGTGGCTGCGCCGGGTCAATGAGGACAATATCGACGTCAACCGCAACTATGTCGACTTCACCGCGCCGCCGCACAACCCGGGCTATGAGGAGGTGCACCCGCTGCTGCCGCCCAACCTGAGCCGGGAGGCGATGGGCCAGGTGCGGGGCGACCTCCAGGCTTTGCTGGCCCGGCTTGGGCCACGCGCCGGCGCCTTTGCCATCACCGGCGGCCAGTACACCCACGCCGACGGCATTTTTTACGGCGGTACCGCCCTCTGCTGGTCCAACCGCACCCTGGGCCTGATTGCGCAGCGCCACCTGCAGCGGGCCCACACCCTGTGCGTGCTGGACCACCATACCGGCCTGGGCCCGAGCGGCCACACCGAATTGATTTGCCGCCACCCGGTCGGCTCGCCAGCCCTGAACCTGGCCCGCCAGTGGTGGGGCCAGGACGTGACTTCGCCTGACGGCGGCGAGTCCAGTTCGGCGGTGCTCGGCGGCAACGTGCGCATGGCCCTGGTGGACTTGTGCCCACGCGCTTTGGTGGTGGCGATTGCGATGGAGGTCGGCTCCCAAGGCCAACATCAGGTGGTGGCGGCCCTGCTGGCGGATAACTGGTTGCACCAGCGCGGCACGCCGCGCTCGGCGCTGGGTGAGCAGGTACGCCAGCAAATGCGCCAGGCTTTCTTTGATAGCAGCGACAACTGGCAGCAAGGCAGCCTGCAACGGGCGCTGGCGGTGTATCAGCAAAGCCTGGCCGGGCTGCAAAAGGCGCCAACGCGACCCCTGCGGGTGGGCATGGCCGGCTTCTTTCTGGAGTGCAACCGCTGGGCCCCAGTCACCAACGGCGCCATGTTTGCCCAGGCCTTTGACCGGGCGGGTGATGCGCTGGCGCAGGAGCTCGCGCGGCCGGTGCCACGCACCCTGGGCGATACGGCTGGCTTTGTAGCCGAAATGAACCGCATCGGCGACTGGGAACCGGTGCCGCTGCGCATGGCCGTAGCGCAGCCCGGCGGCCCGGCAGAACAGAATTTTTTTGAAGCGCTGGTGGCCGACATCGAACAGCGCCTGCGCGACGCTGGGCCGCTGGACGCCGTCTTTATCTCCTCACATGGCGCGGCGCTCAGCACCGCCAACGACGACCCGGACGGTGAGCTGTTTGCACGGATTCGGGCCATCGTCGGGCCCGAGGTGCCGGTGGTGGCGGTGCTGGACCTGCACACCAACGTCTCCCTGCGCATGACCGATGCGCTGTCGGCCTTTGTCGCCTACCGCAGCAACCCGCACACCGACCTGGCGGAGCGCGGGGCCGAAGCGGCGCGGCATCTGCACACCTTGCGAGCCGAAGGGCCCGGCGTGGTGGCCCTGGTGAAGCTGCCATTCGTGCCGCCGGCCACCAGCCAGCTCACCAGCCCCGGCTCACCCTATGCTGAGCTGATCGCCCTGGGGCAGACCCACGTGGGCGGCGCCATTTTGAACGTGTCACTGTGCGGTGGCTTTGCGCTGGCGGACTGTGCCAAATGCGGTTTTTCGGTGGTGGTGAGCGCGCGCGGGGCTGACCCGGCGCCGGCTCGGCAACTGGCGCTGACGTTGGCTCAGGCGGTGTGGGATGCACGCAGCCGCTTTGTCGCCACGCTGACGCCGCTGGCCACCGCGGTCCAGGCTGCCGTGCTGGCCGCAACGCCCGGCCAACCCCGCCTGATCCTGGCCGATGTGGCCGACAACCCCGGGGGTGGCGGTGGCGGCAACACCACGGCGCTGCTGCAGGCCTTATTGGCCGCCAAGGCGCAGGGCGTGCTGCTGGCCGTGTTCACCGATGCCGCGCTGGCGCAGCAGGCCCATGGGCTCGGCGTGGGCGCCGGGTTTGAGGCGGTGTTCAACCGCGCCACCGGCGACGATCCGTTTGCAATGCCCCTGACGCATAGGGCCGCAGTGCTGGCGCTGTCCAATGGCGAGTTCACTGGCCGGCGCGGCATGGTGCAGGGCTCGCAGCGCCAGATGGGGCCCAGCGCCCTGCTCGACCTGGGCGGCGTGCAGGTGGCGGTGATCAGCCTGCGCCAGCAACTGCTGGACCCGGCGCAGCTCGACGTGCTGGGCG
The DNA here is from genome assembly GCA_903948045.1 of uncultured beta proteobacterium. Taxonomy (GTDB): domain Bacteria; phylum Pseudomonadota; class Gammaproteobacteria; order Burkholderiales; family Burkholderiaceae_C; genus Rhodoferax. The sequence goes on from CAJAXU010000654.1 coordinate 8,668, forward strand.
TGGACCTGACCCAGGTACGCACCCTGGTGGTGAAAAGCCGGGGTCATTTCCGCGCCGCTTTTGACGACTTTGCGCCGCCCGGGCGTATTCTCGAAGTAGACTGCCCGGGCTTGACCACGCCTAACCTCAAGTCGTTGCCCTGGCGCCATCTGCCACGGCCGATGTACCCGATTGACGACCACACCACCTGGAGCCCCTGACCCATGGACCTGTCCCGCTTTCCCCGCCGCCGCTACACCGTTGGCGCCACGCCGCTGGAGTTTTTGCCCAATTTCACCCGGGCCCTGAGCCCGGACGGGCAAGGCCCCAACATCTGGATCAAGCGCGACGACATGCTGGGTCTGTTTCCCGGCGGCAACAAGACCCGCAAGCTCGAATTCTTGGTGGCAGACGCCCTGGCGCAGGGTGCCGACACGCTGATCACCTGTGGTGCGCCGCAGTCCAACCACTGCCGCATCACGCTGGCAGCGGCGGTGAAAGAGGGGCTGAAATGCCGCTTTGTCATCGAAGAGCGGGTACCCGGCAGCTTCCATGAAGATGCCAGCGGCAACCACTTTCTGTTCCGCCTGATGGGCGTGGAGGCGCTGACCGTGGTGCCAGCCGGCAGCAACATGGCAGCGGCGATGCAGCAGGTCGCCGACGAGCTGGTGGCACAGGGCCGCAAGGGCTACATCATTGCCGGCGGCGGCTCCAATGCACTCGGCGGCCTGGGCTATGTGGCTTGCGCGCAGGAGTTGCAGCAGCAGTTTTATGAGCAGGACGTGCGCATCGACCAGGTGGTGGTGGGCTCGGGCAGCTCGGGCACCCATGGCGGTCTGGTAGCCGGCTTTATCGGCAACCACATCAATATCCCGATTGTGGGCATTGGCGTCAGCCGCGATCCAGCCGACCAGGAGCCACTGGTTTACAAGGAAGCGCAGGCCGTGGCCGACCTGCTGGGGCTGGGCCTGACCATTCCGCGCGAGGCGGTGGTCAGCGTGGGCGGCTTCTGGCAGCCCAAATACTCCATCCCGAACGAAAAAATGGTGGAAGCGGTGCAACTGCTGGCCCGCACCGAAGCCATCCTGCTCGACCCGGTCTACACCGGCAAGATCATGGCCGGCCTGATCGGGCTGGTGCGCCAAGGCTTCTTCAAGCCCGGCGAGAACGTGCTGTTCCTGCACACCGGCGGGCTGCCCTCACTGCACGCCTATGAAGCTGTGGTGCTGGGCAAGACGCCGGTGGCAGCCTGAGCCTGATGCAAATTTTTTCTCAGGAGGTTAAACTAAGTGCTACGTCTCCGAATGCCATCCGACATTAACAGGACACAGCATGCAAACCTCCACACTACGCGCCGCAGGTGGCTCGATCGCAGTCACTATTCCGCAGTCGCTGGCCAAGTTCACCGGTATGCAAGCTGGCGACAAGGTGAGGTTTGAAGTTGAAGCCGGGCGTTTGATCATTTCGCCGATCAGCCGTCGCAAGTACAGCCTGCAAGAGCTGCTGGCCATGCAAGGTGACGAGCCGCTGGTCATCGACCAGGCCTGGGACAGCATGCCCGCCGTCGGCCAGGAGGTTCCTGTTTGAGTCGCCGGGTTTGGCAGCGCGGCGACATCGTTGTCGCCAGCTTCGACCCGACGCTAGGCCAGGAGCAGCAAGGGCGCAGGCCTGGCATGGTCGTGACCCACGCCGATTTGAACCGGCTGGGCATGATTGGCCTGTGCCCCATCACGCAGGGCGGCATGGGCGCACGCAATGCGGGTTTGTCGGTCAGTTTGATGGGCACTGGCACGCAGACGCAAGGCGTCGTGCTGGTGCACCAGTTCAGGATGATTGACCCGTCACAGCGCGGTTTGACCCTGATTGAGCAAGCGCCGGACGATTTGGTGGAGGAAGTGCGGGCGCGGGTGGCCGCAATGCTCGATTGACCGCCAAAAAAAGCCACTGACAGCCGAGGCTGGCAGTGGCTGGCAGGGGCCAGACGCGCTTAAGGCGTTTGGCCAACCCGCAGGGTCTTATTTGAGTCCGGCCTTCTTCACGTAAGCATCGGTCACAAAGGCGGCGTAGTCCGGCTTGACCTCCTGAATCCGGCCCTGCTCCTTCAAGAAAGCAGCGGTGCTGGTCATGGCCTTGGCGGCGCCGCCACCGAGCCAGGCAGCGCTAAGCTGCTGTGCCGGCGTGGGGAACTTGTACAAGCTCATGGCGGCCGGCACGTCTTTCGCGTCAGCCTTGGTCATCTTGGCGATGGCCTTGACCTGCGCGGTATCCGCCGTCCACTTCTTGCCGTCCTTGCGGTATTGCTCATCGGCTTTGGCCAGTGCTTTCACCAGTGCCACCATGAAGTCCTCGTTTTCGGACGCCCATTTGGCATTGACGGCAAAACCGTCAAACGTGGGGAAGCCCTTGGCACCAATGCTGCCCGAGCTGGCGATGGACTTGCCCTTGCCCTTGATCTTGGACAGCACCGGGTCCCAGATGAAGGCCGCGTCAATGTCGCCCCGCTCCCAGGCGGCGGCGATCTCGGGCGGGCGCATGTTCATCACGTTGACCGAATTGGCGTCCAGGCCTTCCATTTTCATGATCGCCATCAGCTGGTAGTGGGCGGTCGAGACAAAGGGCGTGGCCACTTTCTTGCCCTTGAGGTCTTTCACGCTATTGACGCCCGAGCCGCTGCGGGCGATCAGGGCCTCGGCATCGGCGATGTCGTCCAGAATCCAGAACAGCTTGATGTCCTGGCCCTGGCTGGCAGCCGCTGTCAGGGGGCTGGAGCCGACCTGACCGAGCTGCACGTCGCCCGAGGCCATGGCCTTGATCACGTCGCCACCGCCGCCAAACAGCCGGAAGTTAATTTTGTAGCCGGTGGCTTTTTCCAGCTCGCCTGAATCCATCAGCGCCTGGAACGGCACCAGCATGTCCTGGTGCGCAATCGTGACTTCTTTTTTGGCCTGGGCAAACACGCTGCCACTGGCCACCACGGCCGCCAAGGCCACACCCATCCACTGTCGTTTGTTCATCGTCATCATTTGCTCCTTAATAAAAATAACACCCTGAAAAACTCGGCATCCCAACTGCCCATTCGACGCCGGCTCTGGCATCGACATGGTGCGTTGCATCATAGAACCCGGCACTGGCGTGCTGGCCTCGTGAAAACCCTTGCGCAGCGGCTAAGGCGATCACGCCTGCGCCGCCAGCACCTGCGCCAAGCTGTCGCGCACCACCGCTGCAATAGCCTGGCAATCCGGCTCGCTTAAGGTCAGCGGCAGGCGCATGTCACACAGGCCCGCCATGACCCGCTCGGCATTGGGCAGCACCTGCGGCTCGCCAAAAAAACGCCAGTGCTGCCAGACACTGGTGAAGCCCTTGGGCTCGACCGCGCCAAACCACTTGATGTGCAGGCCGCGCCCCGCACACAGCGCCAAAAAGCCCTGAATGGCCGCCGGCGCCAGGCCAGGCAGCGAAAACTGCAGCGAGCTGGCCACATACTGCTCCTGCGCTGGGCGTGCCGGCACCGTCAGGCCGGGCGTGCCGGCCAGGGCCTGGCTGAGCCAGTGGTAGCGCTGGTTCCAGCGCCGGCCCCGGTCAACCAGTACTGGGCCGAGTTGCGGCAAGGCCAGCGCAGCGGGCAGGTTGCCCATGCGCAGGCTGAAATTGGGCGTGTTGTACTTCCAGCGTTCAAACACTGCCTCGTCAGGCCGGGCACCGTGTGCGGCGTAAAACATGTAAC
>CAJAXU010000655.1 GCA_903948045.1 uncultured beta proteobacterium
CACCTCAATTTCAAGCGTTTCCGACGGTTCCCACCGATGTAGTGCCTGAACGGTAGCGAGCTGCAAGCCGCGCGCGCCATAGGAATTTGTCGATGTGGCAGGTTTTGACACGAATCTTACTGATGGGCCTCAGACTATAGCCCTGATGTTCCAGCGCATCGCGGATGTTGGCCAGGGCCTGGCGTGCTTCGGCCGCGACGCCGCCCTGGACCAGCTTCACCTGGCCGGGCAGCGTGCCCATCTGGCCCGACAGGTGCAGCATGTCACCCACGCGCACCATCTCCGAGAAAGGCAGCCCCATTTGCGCAAAGGCCGGGGAGCTCAGGTGCTGCACGTGCATGGGCAAAGTCTGTTTCAAGCTGGTGAGTGCGCCATTCTAGGGAAGCGCGCGTGATCACGCCAATACAATTTGAAGAATGAAAGTCATCAGGGATTGATATGACATTGGACGGACGCCGCCTGCATTACTTCGTCACCGTGGCCGAGGCCGGCAGCCTGGGGCGTGCGGCCGCCTTGCTGCATGTGGCGCAGCCGGCGCTGACCCGCCAGATCCGCCTGCTGGAAGAGGATGTGGGCGTCGCCCTGATGCGCCGCACCTCGCGCGGCATGGTGCTGACACCGGCCGGCCAGGTGTACTGCGACAGCGCACGCAAGCTGCTGGCCGATGCGCGCCATGCGGCGAGCACGGCCGTGCTGGCGGCCCGGGGCGATCTGGGCCACCTGCGGCTGGGCTTCTCCGAGATCTACGCCTGGCATCCGCAGGTGCTGGACGCGCTCCAGCACTACCGGCAGCAGAGTCCGGGCGTCACCTTCACGATCGAGGCCATGCTGTCGGGTGCGGTGACCCAGCGCCTGCTGGGGGGCCAGCTGGACCTGGCCGTGGTTTATGCCGGCACGCTGCCCGATGACGGTTCGCTGCAGAGCCGGCTCTGGATCACCGATGAATACCGGCTGGCGGTGAACGCCAACTCAGCGCTGGCGCGAAAGCCGCCGAAGCACCTGCGCGAACTGGCGGACGAGGATTTCATCTTCTTTCGCCGCGACGAGTCGCCGCAGATGCACGACATGATCATCCACCACTTCCACCAGCGCGGGTACTCGCCGCGCATCGTGCAGGAAGGCACCAGTCACCACACGGCCATGACGCTGGTCGCGGCTGGGCTCGGCTGCAGCGTGCTGCCACTTGCGGCCCAGGTCAGCATGCCCGCCAACATCCGCCTGGTGGCCGTGGCCGACATGCAGCTCTACACGCCCATCCACCTGGTCTGGCGACGCGACAACCCGAGCCCGCTGATCGGGCGGTTTGCGCAGCATCTTCTGGGCTAGGAACGCGCCTGCGCCAGCAGCCACTCACGCAGCAGCGGCACCTCGGGCCGGGGCCGCTGCCGGCCCCGGGGCAGCAGCAGGTAGTGCGCCTCCTCGATGGTCAGTTCGCCCGGGAAGGGGCTGTCACCACGCATGCCGGGCTCCGTCGGTCACCAGGTAAAACCAACTGGCGAACGAGCCGGTGGAGGAAGAATGGAATGACGGGCATGCAGTCTCTTTCTTCTTGAAAACGAGGGATTATGAGAGGCCACACCAGGCGGACGCATGCCACGCGACATCAAGGCGTTGCCTCGAAAATATTTCTTGAAATACTATTCTCGATCCCTTACCATTGCAATGAGTTTCGATAAGGAAAGAGGACCATGCGACCGTCCGTTGTGCTTGATATGAAGCGAAGTGCAGTGCGCGAAGCGGTGAACCGTTTTCGCACGGCGAACCCGCGCGTTTTCGGTTCGGTGCTGCATGGCACCGACCGGGACGGCAGCGACCTCGATCTATTGGTCGATGCGCTACCAGGTGCCACGCTATTGGACTTAGGCGGTTTGCAAGACGATCTGGAATCGCTGCTTGGCATTCACATTGATTTGCTGACACCAGGCGACCTGCCGCCGAAGTTCCGGGCCAAGGTGCTTGCGGAGGCACAACCGGTATGAATGAGAACCGTCTTTCTGATTACATCGATCACATACAGCAGGCCGCAGCGGATGCGCGCAGCTTCGTGGAAAGACTGGACAAGGACGACTTCCTGACCGACAAGCGTACCCAACAGGCCGTCATCATGAGCCTCATCATCATCGGCGAGGCCGCCACGAAGGTGATGGAGGGCTATGCCGCGTTCACTCAGGCACACCCCGAGGTACCTTGGCGCAGCATGCGCGGTATGCGCAACCGCATGGCGCACGGCTATTTCGACATCGACCTCGATGTGGTGTGGGAGACGGCTCAAGAATGGCTTCCGGAGTTGCTGCAGCAACTGCCCGCCGTGCGCCAGGACGCCGACAATGCGGAACGTAACGACGATGGAATGGCGCCATGACTGGCTACAAACGTGAGCCAACCCTCGACGAGTCCGCTGGAATGATGTGGTGGAATGGGCTGACCGACGCTGATCGGGGCCGCTGGTTGGAGATAGCGCACTCCGCAGTGCCGGCGGATGCCTGGGCCGCCTTTCAGCGCGCCCAGGTGGAGGAACGCCAACACGATACAAACAAATCATGTTGATCGGCTATGCCCGTGTATCGACGCAAGATCAGAACCTTGACTTGCAGCGGGAAGCCCTGACCAAGGCTGGGTGCCAGAAGGTTTTTGAGGACAAGGTGAGCGGTACGCGGGCCGACCGCCCCGGCTTAGGAAAAGCGCAGGAAATGCTGCGAGAAGGCGACACCCTTGTGGTCTGGAAGCTGGATCGTTTAGGGCGTAGCGTCAAGCAGTTGGTCGATCTGGTTGGCGAGTTGCACAAGCAGGGCGTTCAGTTCAAAAGCATGACCGATTCCATCGATACTGGCACGCCGACCGGCCGGTTCTTCTTCCACGTCATGGCCAGCCTGGCCGAAATGGAGCGCGAGTTGATCGTTGAGCGCACTCGCGCCGGGCTGGACGTCGCCCGTCAGCTCGGCCGCAAAGGTGGTCGCAAGCCCAAGATGACCGACAGCAAGATCGAGTCAGCCAAGAAGCTGCTGGCCAGCGGCGTTCCGCCCAGAGACGTGGCCAAGAACCTTGGCGTGTCCATTCCTACGCTTTACCGCTGGGTGCCGGCATCTTCGCAAGTCTAAATGGCCATGCCAAATACTCAACCCGTTGTTGACGGCCCGACTGATTGGACAAATTCCGCCGGTTTGGGCGTACAACCCCTATTGTGACGCGGGGGGGGTTCCCACTGGCGTGCCGCGTACGCAGCAGCAACCCGTGCCTCCTTGAGGTGGTCGAGCCGCCGCAAAAGCAAAACAGGGTCTTACGCACATTGTGTGACGGTCCTGTTCAGTTCGGGTGCAGGACCCGCACACGCAGCAGGTCAAGACCAGCGCGCCCATACATCTGTCGCTTCAGGAACTTGAGTCGATTGACATGACCTTCGACCTGCCCGCTGCTCCACGGGGATGAGAACGCAGCGCGTACCGCGTCGAGGTCGGCCCGCTGACCGGTCGCAAAGCGGCGCAGTTCGGGTACAACGCAGTTTCGCGCCCCCTGTTTGCGCCGACGCAGATTTGACCCAGGCGCCGACTTTTGACTGACCCACCCTTGGCAGCTGCTATCCCTAGCCCACCAACGGGTTCAAGGTCATCCCGCTGGGTCACATGAAATCGGCAGGCTGGGGTCAATTTGGAGTCGGCGCCAAAATAAGTGGGCATCCGCCACAATAGAGACGAATCGTGTATGTGATGATAATATACACATATGATTGATCTTGCCAAGATCAGCGGCTTCAACTGGGACGCTGGCAACACCCGCAAAAATGAAGACAAGCATG
>CAJAXU010000656.1 GCA_903948045.1 uncultured beta proteobacterium
CAAAACGCAAAAAGGTCAAGCCATGAAACTCCATCTGCCATCTGGCTTGCAACGCGGACTCGCATTCTTGATTCAGGATGACTGGACGCCTGCGCAGGCCTGTGCCGTGGTCGAACTGTTGGATGATTTGCGGGAAGTTATTTATAGCCACTACCTGCTGCAGATCCAGCAATACCTTAAGGATGACCGTACTGAATACACCAGATCCACCGACTCCACCCTGGATGACGAAGATCTGTTCTGACTAGCCGGGTATCAATTCAATTGTTCCAGGGCCCTTCGGGGCCCTTGCCATTTGTCGGTGCCAATGCGGAACTCCGCCATATTTGCGCCTTCCTACACAGCCGCTAACAACCAATAAGCAGTGGCACAAAGTACGCCTAGGTTGCCCTTGTTACTGCCGCCTGTTTTACAAATTACGGTGTTGCAATCAACGTAAAGGCAGCTGTTACTGGCGTACCTGCCGTCGGCGTGTAAGTGAGCGTGCAGTTGTTTACAGAACCGGCTGTGTTTACGAATGTGCCCGTCGTCATTGACCCAAGATAGCCGCCGCCGCCTGACGGGTTAGGGTCAACTTGAAGCAGAAACCTGTTGTTGGGACTATTACAAGCTGAAATAACCACTGCTCCGCCCGTACCTGTTCCTTTGACGGTGTACAGCGCATAGTTGATCGCTGATCCTGTTGACAGGCCAGCAGCAACCCCGCTAACCGCCGAGCTAGTTGCATCCGACTTGAGATCTATAAATTTAGGAAGAGCCACTGCAGCGAGAACGCCCAGAATAACAATCACCATCACTAGTTCTATCAGAGTAAAACCCTGCTGAGATTTCATCATTGGAGAACCTTTTGTAATCAACCACTGACAACGGTAACGCACTTAGAAAAGCAATCAGGCCCAACAAGGACTGGCCATTTCTATCGTTGAGTTCTTACTTCCAAAACACGGTTGGCCGGCCTTAAGCTCAGGTTGCAGCGTACTCTTTAGGCTACAGCTATTCCGTCAACCCAAAAAAAACGGCGCCAATGGGCGCCGTTTTTTGGACTAGTAATCCAACAAAGGTCAGGGGACCGCGATAGCCGTGAAGGAGGCTGTTGCTACAGAGCCAGAGCTTGGGGTGAAGGTCAAAGTACATGAGTTCACTGCACCAGGATCAGCGGCAGTCGATGTAAACGTTGCAGTAGGGGCAGTGTAGGTACCACCACCAGAAGGAAACGCTCCACCCTGGAGCACTAGCTTCGCTGCATCACAAGAATTCACTAATTTAACCGTACCAGTACCAGCCGTGGAACCCGAGGTACCTTTAGCGGTATAAATTGAGTAGTTAATAGCCGACCCCGACGACAAAGCGCCAGCCACGCCGTTTACAGAAGCAGAGGCGGCATCAGACTTGAGATCGATGAACTTTGGAATGGCCACAGCGGCCAGCACTCCCAAGATCACAATCACCATCACCAACTCAATCAATGTAAAACCTTGCTGTGCTTTTTTCATGGGTAAATCCTCGGTTAAGAAACAAATGTGTTGAACAAGATCAACGGAGTCATCAACAAACTGAACTATCGCACAAATTTCTGACACTCCGTCTGTCAATTCGATTTTATGCCTAAAGAGGCAACTGAATATCGCACTTCGTTACTCAAAAAGCCAAAATGATGATGCCGGATTTCTTATTTTGGCTGCTTGGAGCCGTTCCACTGTGTCTCATTCCAAGGGCGCACCCTGCCAACGGTAGGGCTCCAGCGGGTTGAGCTGCAGGGGGCCAGGTGGCTGGCTGACCCGGTACCAGGCCACGGTGTCGCTGTTAGGGCTGTCCAGCCACTCAGGATGAAAAGGCCGGTAGCCGATGCACTCACATTCGGTCTCAAAAAACCATTGGCCTGCCGGCACGTCCAGCAGCTGCAACGGCTGGATCGCACCGCGGTAATTGGGCGGCCGGGTCTGCACCAGGTCAAAGGGGTTGCGTTGTGATGGCGCAACGCCTTTGACCGGATCCTGCACGGCTTGCCGCAAGTGCTCAAGAATGAAGGCGGTACGCAAGGCACCCAGGGTGGTGCGTACGGCGGCCAATTCGGCCTGGCCCTTGACCACATAGGCTTGGCGCGCAAACCAGAAGCCCACGGCCAATACCAGCAAGGCCAGAATCAACCACTCGGTCATGCGCAGGGACCAGAATGACACCTGTGCGACGGCCGGCCAAGACCGCCCGGCCATCAGCCCCCGCCCTTGCCCATGGACGCCTGCCCCATACTCCACAAGGGCAAAAACACGCCCAGCGCCAGCAGCAGCACCAACCCCGCAATCAGCGTCAGCATGATGGGCTCAATCGCCGCCGACAGGCCCTTGACGCTATAGTCTGTGTCGCGCTCGTACATTTCAGCGATCTCAAACAAGAGCGCATCCAACTCACCGGTTTCCTCGCCGACCGAGATCATCTGCAGCACCACCGGTGTAAAGACCCCCGTTGCCGCCGCGCAGCGCGTGATGGTCTCGCCACGCTCGATGCCGTCGCGCATTTGCTCAATGCGGCTACCAATGTAGGCGTTTTCCACGGTCTGTGCGACCACGGTCAGGGCCTGCACCATGGGCACGCCGCTCTGGCTGGACAGGGCAAAGCTGCGGGCAAAGCGCGCCAGCGTGCCCTTGGACACAATGGGCCCGATGATGGGCATCCGCAGCTTCAGCGCGTCCCAGCGGTACATGCCGGCCGGGGTTTTGATGTATTTGCGGAACATGACCGACACCCCCACCCCACCGACGATCAGGGCTGGCCACCAGGCCAGCATCCAGGCGGAGAAGCCGAGCAGCCCCCGGGTGATCACCGGCAATTCAGCATTGAAACCGGCAAACACCTTGGCAAAGACCGGAATCACGAAGATGTTCAGTACCACGATGGCCACGCCCATGGCGCCCATGACAAAGGTCGGGTAGCGCAGCGCCTGACGAATGCGCTCGCGCACATCGCGTTCAAATTGAAGGTGTTCATTGAGGCGCAGAAAAACCTCGGTCAGCTGCCCGGTCATCTCGCCAACCTTGATCATGGCCACATAGAAAGCACCAAACTCCTTAGGATGCCGCGCAATGGCGGCCGAGAGCTCGCGACCCTGGTCCAAATTGGCCCGAATGTCTTGGATCAGTTCCACCATGGCCGGGTTGTCCGACGAAGCCTGCAAGCCGGCAAAGGCGCGCAGAATGGGCACGCCGGCCTTGTTCAGGGTGTACATCTGCCGCGAGAAGATCATGATGTCGTCCATCGTGACCGGCTTGCGATTGAGCCGCGCCAGAAGCGCCTTGAACTTGCTGGCGCCACTGGGAGGCGCTGCCGGTCCGATGAACACTGGCGACACCCCCATCGCCCGCAGCTGATCAGCCACGCCCGACTCAGTCAGCGCGTCAATCTCGCCTTGCACCAGCTCACCGCGCCCGTTTCGCCCGCGGTAGGCGTAATTCGGCATGCGGCTTAATCCTCGTCCGTGTTGTCTTGGCCGATTCGCATGGCCTCAGCCAGTGACGTCCTGCCAGTGCGCACCAGATCCAGCGCATGGTAGACCAGGGTACGCCCCTTGATGCGCTCGCGAGCCGCGCGTAAAAACGTGGCCGGATCGGCCCGAGAGGCCGCCTGTGTGAGCACCGCGTCCATCTCCATCAATTCGTACACCCCTTGCCGTCCGGCGTAGCCCGTGGCGTTGCAGGCCGAGCATCCCAGGCCACGTTTGGGCTGGATAGTTTCGTCTGGCTTCAACATAGTCGTTAACCACGCAGCCTCCTGCGGGTTGGGCTCCTGCTGCTCATTGCACTCCGCACAATTCAGGCGCACCAAGCGCTGCGCGATCACCGCCTGCAAGGATGTAGCCACCATGAACGGCGGCACCCCCATGTCCAGCAAGCGAAACGGGGTGCTGATGGCATCGCGCGTGTGCAGCGTTGACATCACCAAGTGCCCGGTGATGGCGGCACGCAAGCCGATGTCGGCGGTCTCGGCATCGCGCATTTCACCGATCAGAATCACATCTGGGTCCTGGCGCAAGGTAGACCGCAAGACGCGGGCAAAGGTCAGCTCAATTTTTTCATTGATCTGCACCTGCGTTACGCCCGGCAGACGAAATTCAACCGGGTCTTCGACCGTGATCACTTTGAGCTCGCTGGCATTAACTTCCGCGAGGGCGGCGTACAAGGTGGTTGACTTGCCGGAGCCGGTGGGGCCGGTCACCAGCACCAGGCCGGAACTGCGGCTCAAAACTTCGCGAAAGCGCGTCAGGATGGCGTCGGGCATGCCCAGATCCTCCAGACGGCGTGGCCCGGCACCGTGGTTAAGCAGACGCATCACCGCTGACTCACCATAGGTGGTGGGCAGGGTCGACAGGCGAACGTCAATGGTTTGTTCTTTGACGCGGACGCTGAAACGGCCATCTTGCGGCAGCCGTTTTTCTGAAATGTCTAGGTTCGCCATCAGCTTGAGCCGCTGCGCCAGCGCATTGGCAATGCGCTTGTCAGCCTGCGTCTGGTTTTGCAATACGCCGTCGACCCGAACTCGAATCTGTAGACCGGACTCCAGCGGTTCGATGTGCACATCCGAAGCGCCCACTTGAATCGCGTCTTCAAACACAGATTGCAGCAACCGGACCACGGGTGCGCCCTCAATGCCTGCCGTGGCGGTGAGCTCACCAAAGTCAACTGCGTCCCCCAGATCGCGCTCCAGAGCCCGCGCAAAACCACTGATTTCTTCGGTGCGCCGGTAGAGACGGTCGAAAACGGCGGTGAGCTGGCTCTCTGGTACCGCTGCAATGGCGATGTTGCGCTTGAGGATGCGAGAGACTTCGTCGAAGGCGAAGATATCCAGCGGGTCGGCCAAGGCCACCAACAGCGTGTCGCCCCGGTCTTCCAGCACCAGCGCCCGGTACCGGCGAGCAGCAGCCTCAGGCAAAAGCTTGATAACCTCGGCGCGAAACGGAAAGGTCTTGAGGCTGACAAACGGAATGCGCATCTGGCGCGCCAAACCATTGGCCAACAGTTCTTCGGTGATGATGCCGGACTCGATCAGCAGGCGTCCCACCTTCTTGCCGGTGCGCCGCTGCATGGCCAGCGTCTCTTGCAGCTGCTCTTGCGAAATGAGCCGCTGCTGCACCAGCACATCACCCAGACGCTGTGGTTGCGGCCGGCCAGGCCGGGGTGCTGCCGCGTCTGCTCGCGGCGGGACTTCAGCGATGCTCATTGGCCGTTCCTCATGTAAAAGCTATAAAAATAATAGCACGAAACGCTTTGTGGCCGGGGGGCTAGCGGGCAGTTTATCCAATAAACTTGGGCTGCTGGACCAACTGGCGAAATTGCCTTAGTGCAAATGGCGTGGCTTGCGTCCACCACCATGTGAACCCCCATGCCCACCGCCCGACCCGCGCGGCGGCTTGCCCAGCTGCATGGAGTTCACCAAATCATCAAAGCGCTGCCCAAACAGCTTGTCAATCTCGGCCACCACGCCACCGAGCTCGGCGCCGTCAAAGTGGCGCTCCATCATATTGACCACATCCTGCACCAGCAGATCACGCTGCACCTGCATGATGGAAGCTGGGTCGGGCCCGACAAACAGCATCATGAAATCATCACGTGACTCAGCCTCTGACTCTTCGTCTTCGTCGTCAAATTCGGCGTCATAAAAGGTCACTTCGACCGCCGCGCCAGTTGCGGCCAACTCGTTGAGGTTCATGCAGACCTCGTCCAAGACCTGGCGAAAATCATCGTCGCCAGCCACGGTCCAGCAGATTTGCAACTGGTGCTCTACCACCTCAAACTTGATACCGGGCTCGTCCTCATAGCTGCTCTCTGCGGCATCGGCCAGGGATCTGGCGCCGGCGTACTTCCAGAGCGGTTTGAGCGCCTCTTGCAACTGGTCAAAAACAACTTCAGGGCGCAGTGTGATCTGGCCGTGCACATGGATTTCAAAAGGGGCGTTGTAGCGTGGCATGGCGCTTAGTGTAGTACGGGCAAAGGCATGGGCGCGCCAGCTTGGGCGGGTCAGGAGCGGCGCGACAGCGGCAGGTTAAGCAGCAGATTTTGTGGTTTGAGCTTGAGCCGATGGTTGTCATCCATCGCCATGGCCAGGTACACCGGTCGCCCAGCTACTGCTGCGAGCATGTCGCTTGGGTTCACGAAATCCAGCCGAAACAGGGACAGCAGGCGGTGCATGCGGGCGTCGTCCGGTTCATCACCGCGATACAGGTCGTTCAGGATCGCGCTGGCCTGCGCATCGAGGCCGACATGCCAGACCCAGTGCTCGTCGACGATTTCACGATCGGTCTGTACCCGCACCGGCGCCTGCAGGAAGTGGGCAACCCAGCGCTCGAGTAAGTCACACAGCGCCGTTAAGGCTGGTTGACCATGATTGAGGTTGAGCACCAGGTCAAAATGCTCATTGCGCTGCCAATACAGATCAGCCTTGTCCGCGTCTAGTACATCCAGGTCAACCGTGCGCAGCGGCACGCCGCCTTGGCGCAACAGCTCACCCACGCTGCCAAAACCTGCTGACAGCGCGTGGCGCTCCACGGTGTCATCATCGGCGGCCATCACGCTGCCGTCATCAAGGACCGAGATCCGTTGCGTACGGAACAACATTTCAGCCACGCGGGCCTGCATCGCTGTGGCCATGTCACCGAGCAGATGGCGCAACAAAATCTGGGTCAACTGCTGGACCAGCACCGGCGCCACATCAACGCCCTCGCCCTGAAACAGGGCCAGGTAAGCGGCCTCCAAAGTAGGCGCGGCCAGCAACCGGTCACGAAAGCGCAGCCAAACACTGAAATTCTCGGCCGCGTCGCGGTCCTGCAAGGCTTGCAGGACCGCAGTGGGTACTGCATGGCGCGGAGATTCCAACAAGGCCTCGTGCAGGCTCAGTTCGGCGGGGCAGGATGAGGGAATGGGCGCGATTTCTGGGCGCTGCAGCAGCACACGCAGAAAATCGTCGGTCAGCGTGAGGTGACCTTCACTGTTGACGGCCAAGTACTGGTAGCCACAGGATGGCCAGAAGTCGCGCCGAGTTGGCGCGATGGCCTCAGAAAATGTGGTGCCCGGGACCGGAATCGAACCGGTACGCCCCTTATGCAGGAAAGCGGCGGATTTTAAGTCCGATGTGTCTACCAATTTCACCACCCGGGCTCGGCAGCAAGCAGCCGGAGTTGTTCTGGAGGCGCGACCCGGAGTCGAACCGGGCTAGACGGATTTGCAATCCGTTGCATAACCGATTTGCTATCGCGCCATTCATC
>CAJAXU010000657.1 GCA_903948045.1 uncultured beta proteobacterium
CACGCCGATCATCACAGTCACCGGCCTGCAACTGGCTTCACTCCTGGGGGGCAGCATACTGATCGAAACCATCTTCACCATCCCGGGCATGGGGCAATACCTGTTTGACGCTGTAAGCAGTCGCAACTACCCGGTGGTGCAGGCGATTGTTCTGGTGGCGGCAACCATTGTGCTGCTCGTCAATGTCTTGGTGGACGTCGCTTACGCCAGAGTGGATGCTAGGGTGAGCTATGACTGAGCGGCGGCGTTTAGGGGGTGGCAACGCCATGATGTCGATCGGCTTGCTCATGCTCGCCAGCCTAGTTGCCATCACACTCTTTGGTACCTTGATCGCGCCCTACAACCCCTCTGAGACCAGTGCCGACTCATTGGCCGGTCCAACGGCAGCGCACTGGCTGGGAACCGACTCCATCGGCCGTGACCTGCTCAGTCGCCTGATTGTGGGTGGGCGCACCACCTTGCTGATCACCTTCGTGGCAGTGACCCTGGCGGTCTGCTTTGGGCTGGTGTTGGGTCTTTTTTGCGGTTATGTGGGTGGCCTGGCTGATCAGGTGGTGATGCGCGTCCTGGATGTTGTGTTTGCTTTCCCCGTGTTTTTGCTGGCCATTGCCGTTGTCGCCGCGCTTGGGCCCAGCGTGCCTAACCTGATTCTGACCATTGCCATTGTTTACACGCCGCGTTTGGCCAGGGTGGTGCGTGGTCCGGTGCTCAGCGTCAAGCGCTGGGACCATGTAGAGGCGGCCCGGAGTGTGGGCGTGAGTGAGTTCAACATTGCCACGCGTCATGTGCTGCCGCTGATTGTTTCGCCGGTTTTGGTAGAGACCAGCCTGACTCTGGCGCAAACCATTTTTACCATCACCGCCTTGTCTTTCTTGGGTCTGGGGCCGCCCCCACCGGACCCCAATTGGGGCGCCATGCTGTCAGAGGCGCGGCAATTCATGGAGCTGGCGCCGCTGGCCGTGATCGGCCCGGCGGCGGCGATTGTCTTTGCCACACTGACCTTCATCGTCCTGGCGAACGGCTTGCGCGAACGGCTGGACGTGGCAAGCCGATGATGATTGCTCCCGCCGCGCTTTTACAGGTACGAGGGCTCACGGCCCAGTTCAACCGTGGCGATGTGGCTTCACAGGTTGTCAAGGGCATTTCGTTCGACATTGGTGCCGGTGAGTCGGTAGGCTTTGTGGGTGAGTCAGGCTGCGGCAAAAGCGTGACGGCACGGGCGCTGATGCGCCTGGCACCAGAGGGTTCGTCGGTTGCCTGGGGTGGCACCGTCCTGTTCAAGGGCCAAGACCTGTTGCAGGTCAAAGAGGGGGTGATGCAGGATATCCGGGGGCGACGCATTGCCATGGTGTTTCAGGATCCCATGTCCTCGCTGAACCCGGTGCTGACGGTAGGCGCGCAGATTGCAGACATCGTGCGCCGGCACACCGGGGCATCTGCCAGCCAGGCCCGAAAAAGGTCTGTGGAACTGCTGGACCTGGTCGGCATTCGCGACGCTGCCCGCCGCGCGGATGACTATCCCCATCAGTTTTCTGGCGGCATGCGACAACGTGTCTTGATCGCCATCGCCGTGTCTTGTCAGCCTGACCTGCTGATTGCCGATGAACCGACCACGGCGCTGGATGTGACGGTGCAGGCACAGATACTTAGGCTGTTGATGCGTCTGCGTCGGGAGCTGGGTATGGCGCTGATGTTGATCACGCATGACTTTGGCGTGATCGCTGGCATGGTGGACCGAGTGCATGTGATGTTGGACGGCAGAATCGTCGAGACCGGCTTGGTCGACGCCCTGTTCGCTAACCCTCAGCAAGCGTATACGCAAGCTCTGCTTGCGGCTGTGCCGCGGCTCGACTTAGCCGGGAGGCTGGCATGACCGAAAGCGTCCAGCATCCCCTGCTGCGGGTGCGCGATCTGTCGGTGACCTTCCCGGCGCGGCCGGGCAAGGCGCCCGTGCTGGCCGTGGATCGCGTGTCCTTCGACATTGGCCGCGCTCAAACCCTGGCCCTGGTGGGCGAGTCTGGCTCTGGCAAGACCACGACCGGGCGAGCCATTCTGCAGTTGCAGGCCAGCAGTGGCGGCTCGGTGCAATTGCTGGGCCACGAACTGGGGCAGCTCTCCCGAGATGGGCTGCGCAGCATGCGGCGTCACATGCAGTTTGTGCTGCAAAACCCCTACAGCAGCCTGCACCCGCGCATGACAGTGGCTCAGACGCTGGCTGAGCCACTGCGGGTGCACCGCTGCGTACCAGCCGAATCGGTGACCGCCCGGGTGGCGGAGTTGATGACGCTGGTGGGGCTGGATCCCGCCATGGTGAGCCGCTATCCCCATGAGTTTTCGGGGGGCCAACGCCAGCGCATCGTGATTGCCCGTGCTCTGGCAGTCAGTCCGGATTTCGTGGTGTGCGACGAGCCGGTCTCGGCGCTCGATGTCAGCACCCAGGCCCAGATTGTTGCTCTGCTCAAATCATTACAAACCCGCTTGGGCCTGTCTTACCTGTTCATTGCGCATGATTTGGCGTTGGTGCGTCAGGTGGCGCACCGCATCGCGGTGATGTTTGCGGGGCAGATTGTCGAAATGGGCGCGGCCGATCAGGTGTACGGCCATCCCAGTCACCCTTACACCCGGGCCTTGCTCGATGCCGTGCCGGTGCCTGACCCGGTCCTGCAGCGTAAAAAACTCTCTGAATCAGCGGCCGATGTGCAATTTCACCGGCTCACGCCGAAGGCGGGGCCTTGTGTATTTGGCGAGGACCATGCACAAAGCGGCACAGCCTGCTGGCATGACGTCGGCGCGGGCCACGGCGTTTCTTGCCGGTTCTGGCCAACACCCGCAGCCTGAAGCCGTCTCAGCCGGCGTGCAGCAGCTCGACCAGGCGCGCCAGGGCGTGGCGCACCGTGGCCTGGCGTACGGCAGCGCGGTCGCCGTCAAAGTGGCATTTTTCTGTGAGCACCCGCCCGGGCAGGGCAAAGCCAAACCAGACCGTGCCCACCGGCTTGGCCGGGCTGCCGCCGGTGGGGCCGGCCACGCCGGTCACGGCCACTGCCACCTGGGCATGGGAATGGGCCAGGGCACCCTCGGCCATGGCCTGGGCCACCGGGCCGCAGACGGCGCCGGCGCGGCGCAGCACACGCTCGGGCACGCCCAGCAGCTCGGTCTTGGCCGCATTGGAATAGGTGACAAAGCCGCGCTCAAACCAGGCGCTGGAGCCGGCCAAATCAGTGCAGGCGGCGGCAATCAGGCCGCCGGTGCAGCTCTCGGCGGTGACCAGCTGCAGCTTCTTCTTGAGTAACAAATCGGCCACTAGCCCGCATGAATGCTCAATAGTTTGCTCTTTATTCAGTAGCATGGCTGTTACCAGGTACGCCAGAGTGCGATCAGCAGCAGGGTGCAGCCAGCCGCCACCAGGTCGTCAAACATGATGCCCAGCCCGGCCTTGCGCCAGGCGTGCCGGTCACGGCGGGCATCGAGCCGGTGGCATAGCGCGTCGGCCCAGCCCACCGGCCCGGGTTTGGCCGCGTCGAAATAACGGAACAGGGCAAAGGCCACCGCTTGCCCGAGCAGGCTGGTCGGTGTGACCAGCCAGAGCACCAGCCAGAAGGCGACGATTTCATCGATCACGATGGCGCTGGGGTCTAGCACCTGCATGTGGCGCGCCGTCACGGTGCTGGCCCAGGTGCCCAGCAGCAGGGTGGCGATCAGCAGCAGGGCCCAACGGCCATCATTCATCCAGGGCTGCAGCGCCACAAAGGCCAGCCAGGCCCACAGTGTGC
>CAJAXU010000658.1 GCA_903948045.1 uncultured beta proteobacterium
CGCTGGGCTCGACCACATCACACTGCATGAACAGGGTGGTTTCTTCAAAGAAGGGGTCCACGTTGGCGGTGTTGGGGTCGGGCATGAGCTGCATGTCCGAGGCTTCGATGCCTTTCCAGCCAGCGATCGACGAGCCGTCAAACGCGTGACCGGCGGTGAACTTGTCTTCGTCGAAATGGGACACCGGAACAGTCACGTGCTGTTCCTTGCCACGGGTGTCGGTGAAGCGGAAGTCAACAAACTTGACTTCGTTGTCCTTCACCATTTTCATGACGTCTGCGACGGTCTTGGCCATCAGATTCTCCTGGGTGGGTAGTGGTTGATAAGTAGATGCAAGGGGGAATGCAGGTTTTATGCCAAGGCCGCGTCAGCGCGCAAATCGGCCCGGTGCGGTATTTTGCCTTGACTTTAAGCGGGAATGCGGCCGCCTCAAACTGCTAAGTACATTTGTTTACCGGTTGATTGCACTTTATTGGTGCAAGTCCAGACGCACCAAATCATGGCACTTATTTTTGCACCAATTCAGGGCCAAGCTGGGCATCAAACTGCCGCAAACCCGCCAACAGGGCCGGGTAAGCCTGGCTGACCAGGGCCGGCTCACCCTTGACACCAAGTTCAATGTGGCGCCCGTACTGGGGATGGTCCACACTGGGCAGGCTGAACACCTTGACGCCCATAAAATCTCGCTCCAAGGCCTCCATCAAGGGCGTCAGGGTGGCCTCCATGGCACCAAACACGATCACCGACTGCTCGATCCAGGCGGCAGTGCGGAACAGGTGCGGGTAATGGGTGTCCAGCACCCACTCGATCATGGGCCAGGCCATGACCGGAAAGCCAGGAACAAAGTACACACTGCCGCAGCTGAAGCCAGGAATTTTGTTGTACGGGTTGGGGATGATCTGGGCGCCTACCGGGAAGGTGCCCATATTGAGCCGGTGGATGTTGTCCGGCCGGTCGGGTTCGTAGACCAGGCCCTGCTCCAGCGCCACATCTTGCATGCGCTGGCGGATCAGGGCTTCGGCTTGCGGGTGCAGCGCCAAATCGCACCCCAACGCCCTGGCTGCGCATTGGCGCGTGTGGTCGTCGGGGGTGGCGCCAATGCCGCCACAGGAGAACACCAGGTCGCCCGAGGCAAAGGCCCGGCTCAGGGTGCTGGTGATGCGGTCTGGCGCATCACCGACATAGTCGGCGTAATCCAGCGCTAGGCCGCGCGCCTTAAGCAGCTCAATGGTCTTGGGCAAATGCTTGTCGGCACGCTTGCCGGACAGGATCTCGTCGCCGACGATGATCAAGCCGATCCGAGGCGCTGACTCAAGTCTGGGGTGGGTTGGGAGATGGGGTGGGAGGTGGCTCATGGGGCAATGCTAACGCGTCAGCGGCCAGGACGAGCGGTGGCGCTGGCTGAACCGGCGCACTGTTACCTGCGACCGCACCTGCGTTCGCACCCGCCACCGCCTCCTGACGCAAAGCCTGGAGCACGGCCAGGCAATAGTGGGCAAACCACAGCGACGACAAGGCAAAGACCAGGGTGTAGATCCAGATGGCCAACGGCACCAGCACCACAAAAGCGGCGGCAAACAGCGCGCCTGAGGCCCACAGCACGCTGGGCGCAGCGCCGAGGTAGCCACAAAATACGCCCATGCCCAGCAGCGCTCCCCGGTGGCGCCGGAAGATCTCACGCCTCTCCTGCGCGCTGGCATGCCCCGCCAAGGCATCAAAGGCCAGCACCCGGTAGGTCAGCCAGCCCCACACCAGCGGTGGCAGGATCAGGATTAGCGGCGGGATCAGCCAAAACGGCAGCGACAAGAGCATGACGATGATGGCCAGCAGGAGCGAGCCCAAGGACCAAAACAGGCTGTAGAACCAGGAGCCGCCGCCTTTGCGCTCCAAATCGGTAAAGCGCCGCTCGGCCACCAGCCGGGTTAAGGACGGCGTCATCAGCGTGGCCACTGCCAGCAGCGACAGGACCACAATCAGCGGCGTGACCGCAAAGATCACCAGCAGGGGCGCCAGCACCACTTTGATGCGGCCCAAGCCCAGCCCATCCAGCCAGCCCCAGACGCTGTTGATGAAGGCCGAGGCCTCCAGCAGGCTGCGCACCCAGTCCAGCGCCGGCTCCCAGTACAAATAACCCAGGCCCAAAGCCAGCCCCACCATCAACAACAAGGGCAAAAAAGACAGGGCGATGACCCGAGGGTGCAGGCAATAAGCCACGGCGCGCCAAAAGGAACTCAACAACAGCTTCATCGCCCGAGGATAACCCCTTGTCGCGCCAAAAGGGTGCGCCAGCTCAGGCCCGACCCGCCAGGCGCTTGAGACCGAGCCATTGCTGCGACCAGAAACCGCGGCCATAGTCGCGCCCCTGCTCCAACTGGTCCAACACCCCGGTGGCGGGGTAGCGCTGCTCAAAATTGGCGGTGCCCAACAGCATGTCCCACCAGGGCAGCAACACGCCAAAGTTGCAGTTTTGCCGCTCTTCATGGCCGACCGCATGGTGCATGCGATGGAAGCGCGGGCTGATCCACAGCCGCTCACCCCAGCGGCCAAACCACAGGCGCAGGTTGGCGTGCTGCAGGTTCTCGCTGAGCTGCGTCAGCGCCACGATGGCCACATACTGGCTGGGCGCAATGCCGATCAATTGGGCCACCAGCACCACCAGCACGTCGCGGATCAGGTCATCCAGCAGGTGGTTGCGGTTGTCGCTCCACTGGGTCATCTGGCGTTGAGCGTGGTGCAGCGCGTGCAGCTGCCACCACCAGCCCAGGCTGTGCTGCCCACGGTGGATCAGGTAGTTGAGTGCGTCCAGCGCCACCAGGTAGAGCAGCAGGCTGACCAGCGGCAGATCCGTCACCCCCGGCCACAGGGCGTCGAGGTGCCAGGTGGCCAGCCCCGCCACCCGCCATTGGCCAAACAGTGCGTTGAGCAGCGGGTCCACCGCAAAAAACAGTGCCACCCGGAACAAACCGAGCCGGTGGATCAGTGTGTAGAGCACATCGGTGCCTACCGTGGCGCGGTCGGTGATTGGCTCGACCGGGCGCCAGCGTTGCAGCGGACCAATCACCGCCACCATGACCAGCAACTGCAACAGCCCCACCAGCAGCCAGCCCGTGGCATTGAAGCCGTCAGGCAACAGATGCCCCAGACCGATGGCGAACATCACCGGCTGCAGCACCTGCTCAAACAGCAGGCCCTGCAGGTTTGAAAAAATGTCCGCTAAACCGTCCATATTCATCCCGCGCGGTTCAGCCGCCCGCCGCCACCCAGGCACGATAGGCCGGGTGCTCGCGCAGGGTGGCAAAGCAGAAGCCGCGCGCCTTCAAGCCCACAATCAAGGGCTCCAGCACCGCTGGGGCCCAGGGGTCCTGGCGCGACCAGATGCCCAGGTGGGCCATCAGGATGTCGCCACTGCGGATATCGCGCAAGGCTTTGGCCAGCAAAGCTGCGTTGCTGAATTTGTCGCTGGCGAGCTCGTCGCCTAAAAAGCCAGCTGCCGCCCATCCGACATGGGCATAACCGCATGACTTGGCCGCGGCCAACAGCCGAGGCGAGGTTTTGCCACCTGGCGCCCGAAACAGGGGCAGCGGCTTTTTGCCGGTCACGGCCTGCAGCCGGTCACTGGCGCGTTGGAGCTGCTGGCAATACGCTGGGCCGCCCAGGGTGAGCGTCTGGCCCTGCTGCTGGCCGGCCGAGGGCTGCACCTTGAACCGAGGCGGCGAGCCAGGCAGATCGGCCCGCCAGTAGACGTGGTCCCAGGTGTGGGAGGCAAATTCATGGCCCTCGCCGGCGCGGGAGCGCCACCAGGGCGCCCAGTGCTCACCCAGGCTGCCGTCGCCCTCTTGCGTGCGCTCTTGAGCAGCAAAAAAAGTGACCCGAACGTTGTGTCGCTTCAAGATGTCAGCCATCAGCGGGGCGACTGCCATGTGGCCGGTGTCCAGGGTCAAATAAACCGGTTTCTCACAAGAAAAAACGGCTCCAGGCCAAGTGGATATTGACGCTATAGCTATTGAACCTATAGCAAACCAGCGCCGGGCCCGGGGCTCACTGACGTGGCGCATGGTCCAGCGTCCAGACCCCATGCGGGGATTTGCCAACCGCCACCTGCCGCACCACGGCGCGCGTCTGGGTGTCGATCACCGTCAGCTTGCCAGCCCAGCGCGAGGCAACAAAAATGTAGCGGCCGTCAGCCGACAGCTCCATGCAGTCGGGCCCGCTTGGCGCCACATAGTTGTCGACCACCGCCATCGCCAGATAGTCAATCTTGCTGATGGTGTTGGCGACCCGGTTGCTGACATACACATGGCGCTTGTCGCCCGCCGCACGAAACGCGTGGGCACCCTTCCCAGTCTTGATCAGCTTGACCAGTTTGGCCTGGCCCGAGCTGACGTCGTACACCTCCACCCCGTCACCACCGGTCAGCCCAATCAGTAAGAATTTATCGTCCGGCGTGCCAAACACATCGGCAGGCATAGCGCCGGTGGCGACCCGCCACTTGAAGGTCTGGCTGGGCAGGTCGATCGCCACCAGCTCGTCACTGTCTTGCATGGTGGCATAGACGGTGGTGCTTTTGCTGTCAATCCAGACGTGGCTAGGCGTCTTGCCGGTGGCCAGCCGCTTGGCCAGCGTCAGGTTGCTGCCGTCCCAGTGGTAAATATCGACATGGTTGAGCCGGTTGGCCGCGGTAACAAACCACTTCATGTCTGGAGAAAAGCGCAGCTGGTAGGGGTCAGGGATACCACGCACGGTGCGCTGAACCTCGGCGGTTTTGGGGTCGACGAACAGCAGGCTGTCGCTCAGCGCATTGGCAATCAGCAACGACTTTTCATCGGGCGCCAGGTACAGGTGGTGCGGCTCTTTGCCAGTGGGAATGCGTTTGATCTCCTTCCAGCTCACCGGGTCTATCACGCTGACGCTGGCCGACAGCGAGTTCAGCACAAAAATTGGTGCAGCCAGAGCTGGCAGGCAAAGGAACAGGCCAGCCCCCAACAGAACCAGCAGGCCACGGGACGCC
>CAJAXU010000659.1 GCA_903948045.1 uncultured beta proteobacterium
GACGACAGCGTCTACCGCCACCCCGACTTTGCCACCGCCGCCGCGCATGTGATGAGCCCGCCGTTTCGCCCCAAGGGCCACCAGGAAGCCTTGTGGCGGGGTCTGCAAAGCGGCAACCTGCACACCACCGCCACCGACCACTGCACCTTTTGCGCGGCGCAAAAGGCCGCCGGCAAAGACGACTTTTCCAAAATCCCCAACGGCTGCGGTGGTGTGGAAGAACGCCTGGCCGTGATCTGGGATGCCGGCGTCAACACCGGGCGCCTGACACCGTCCGAGTTTGTCGCCATCACCTCCGCCAACACCGCCAAGCTGTTCAACATCTACCCGCAAAAGGGCTGCGTGGCGGTGGGGGCAGATGCCGATCTGGTGGTGTGGGACCCAAGCGGTACCAAGACCTTGTCGGCCAAGACGCAGCACAGCAAGGGCGACTTCAACATCTTCGAGGGCCGCACGGTGCGCGGCATTCCGAGCCACACCCTGAGTCAGGGAGAACTGGTATTTGTGCAGGGCGACCTGCGGGCGGTGAAAGGCAAAGGCCGCTACATCAAGCGCCCGGCGTTTGGCGCGAATTTTGCTGCTAACAAGTTGCGGGCGGAGGCGTTGGCTCCAACAGCCGTTCTGCGGAAATGAACGTGTGCCTCGCCAGCGTGCGGGATGTCTGGGGGGCTCATCAGTCCCTGCTGGTCCAGCAAATCGCCCCCCAGACATCCCACACACTGGCGAGAAGTAGCTTTTGAATCAATTGAAGGAAATCACCATGACAACAGCAACCACCACCGACATTGACAAACTGCGCATCAACGGTGCCCGCCTGTGGGACACGCTGATGGAGCTGGCAAAAATTGGCGCTACGCCCAAAGGCGGCGTCTGTCGCCTGACCTTGACCGACCTGGACAAACAGGGGCGTGATCTGGTGATAGCTTGGGCGAAGCAGGCCGATATGACGGTCACCATCGACAAAATCGGCAACGGCTTCATGCGCCGCGCCGGGCGCAACAATGCCCTGCCCCCCATCATGACTGGCAGCCACATCGACACCCAACCCACCGGCGGCAAGTTCGATGGCAACTACGGCGTGCTGGCCGGGCTGGAAGTGGTGCGCACCCTCAACGACCACGGCATCACCACCGAGGCACCGATTGAGGTCGCGTTCTGGACCAATGAAGAGGGCTCGCGCTTTGTGCCGGTGATGATGGGCTCGGGCGTGTTTGCCAAGGCCTTCACGCTGGAGCACGCCTACGCGGCCACCGACACCGAAGGCAAGACGGTGAAAGGCGAGCTGGAACGCATTGGCTACATCGGCGAGCAGGAACCGGGCGACCACCCGATTGGCGCCTATTTTGAAACGCATATTGAACAAGGCCCGGTGCTGGAAGACCACGACAAAACCATTGGCGTAGTGCAAGGTGTGTTGGGCATCCGCTGGTTTGACTGCACCGTGACCGGCATGGAAGCCCACGCCGGTCCGACACCCATGGCACTGCGCAAGGATGCGATGCAGGTGGCCGCGCCCATCATGCAGGAGGTGGTAGCCGCTGCTCTGCGCCATGCCCCGCATGGGCGCGGCACCGTCGGCATGGTGCAGGTGCACCCGAACAGCCGCAATGTGATTCCAGGCCGGGTCAAGTTCTCGATCGACCTGCGCAACAGCACCGACGCCGTGGTGGACCAGATGGCCGACGAGGTCAAGACCTTTGCCGCCCGGCTCAGCCAGCAGAGCGGGCTGGACGTGAAGATCGAGCTGGTGTCCAGCTACCCGGCGCAGGGCTTTCACAGCAACTGCATCGACGCCGTGGCACGTGCCGCGCAAAAGCTGGGCTACTCCAACATGCCGGTCGTGTCCGGCGCCGGGCACGATGCGGTCTACATGGCCAAGCTCGCGCCCAGCGGCATGATCTTCATCCCCTGCAAGAACGGCATCAGCCACAATGAGATCGAGGACGCCAAGGCCGAGCACATCACCGCCGGCTGCAACGTGCTGCTGCACGCGATGCTGGAGCGGGCTGGGACCTGAACGGCGGCCTGCAAGAGATAATCATCAGCATGCAAGTCGCACCCGCTCAGCTTTCGCGCATCGCAGACATCTGCCGGCGTTACCACGTGCGGCGGCTGCAAATGTTCGGGTCCGCCGCTGTGGGTCAAGAGCGGCCTGATAGCGATGTTGATTTACTGGTCGAGTTCATCCCGGGCGAAGCCCCGGGTGGATTTGGGCTGGTGGACATGCAGGACGAACTTTCTCGTACTTTTGATGGACGCAAGATTGACCTGGCATTTCCGTCCGTGCTTGCCAACCCGTATCGCCGGCGCGCAATCGAGCCCCAATTGCGATCCCTGTACCAATGAACCCGGATCGCCAAGCTGCGCACCTGACCGATATGCTCTCGTTCGTCCGCGAGCTCCGAGCGCTTGTCGATGGCCTGAGCGCAGAGGAGTTTGCAGCCAACCGAATATTGTGTTTGGCGGTCGAAAAGCTGTTCATCAATCTCGGAGAGGCGGCTTATCGACTTGGCGACGAAACCGCCAAAGCCGCGCCCGGCATCCCTTGGCGGCAAATTATCGGGCTGAGGAACATTTTGGCCCACGGTTACGAGCAGGTTGCCCACGAGGTACTGTTCAACACGGTCATCCATGACTTACCCTCGGTAGAGTCCACGCTGCGACAACTGGTGAACCCCAACCCGTGCAACTAAGGCGCCGCCTATTCTTTATTTTGTTTGCGTATTGAACTTTTTAACCCCCAACGGAGAACCCATGTCAGTCCAACCCCTGAATCGCCGCCATGCCATCGTGCTAGCCGCCGCGCTGGCCGCCAGCGTCCCCACCCTCAGCCTGGCCCAGGCCAAGATCAAGGTCGCCGGCATTTACACCGTGCCGTTTGAGCAGCAGTGGGCCGGGCGCCTGCACACCGCGCTCAAGGCAGCGGAAGCCCGGGGCGAGATCGAGTACAAGGCCAGCGAGAACGTGTCGAACGCCGACTACGAGCGCGTGATGCGCGAGTACGCCACCGCCGGCAACACCCTGATCGTGGGCGAAGCCTTTGCGGTGGAAGCCGCTGCGCGCAAGGTGGCCAAGGATTTCCCCAAGGTCTCGTTCCTGATGGGTTCCTCAGGCAAGCCGCAGGCACCCAACTTCAGCGTGTTTGACAACTACATCCAGGAGCCCGCCTACCTGACCGGCATGATCGCCGGCGGCATGAGCAAGAGCAACAAGATCGGCATGGTGGGTGGTTTCCCGATCCCCGAAGTCAACCGCCTGATGAATGCCTTCATGGCAGGCGCCAAGGAGATCAACCCCAAGGTGGAGTTCAGCGTGAGCTTCATCAACAGCTGGTTCGACCCACCCAAGGCCAAGGAAGCCGCCTTTGCCATGATCGACAAGGGCGCCGACGTGATGTATGCCGAGCGCTTTGGCGTGAGCGACGCGGCCAAGGAAAAGGGCAAGCTGGCCATTGGCAACGTGATCAACACCCAGGCCCAGTACCCCGACACCGTGGTGGCCTCGGCCATGTGGCATTTCGAGCCTTCCGCCGACCGAGCCATCAAGATGGTGAAAGACGGCAAGTTCACGGCGGAAGACTACGGCCCGTACTCGATGATGAAGCACAAAGGCTCATCACTGGCGCCGCTGGGCACCTTTGAGAAAAAGATCCCGGCCGAGCTGGTGGCCAAGGTGCGTGCTAAGGAGAAGGACATCCAGGACGGCAAGTTCAGCGTCAAGGTGGACGACAAGCAACCCAAGTCCACAGCCAAGTAAGCACTTTTAGCTGACCACAAGACACCCCGGCAGCGGGGTGTCTTTGTTTTGGCCCCGCCATGTCCGACCCCGTTCTGCAACTCAGCCACATCAGCAAGCGCTTTGGCGCGCTGCTGGCCAATGACGACATCTCGCTGAGCCTTGGTGGCGGCGAGGTGCTGGCGCTGCTGGGCGAGAACGGCGCTGGCAAGTCCACCCTGGTGTCCATCCTGTTCGGCCACTACACGGCCGATGCCGGCAGCATCACGGTGTTTGGCCGGCCGTTGCCGCCGGGCGACCCGAAAGCCGCGCTGGCCGCTGGCATCGGCATGGTGCACCAGCATTTCACGCTGGCCGACAACCTGAGCGTGCTCGACAACGTGATGCTGGGCTCGGAGCCGCTGTGGCAGCCGTTCACCCGGCGCAGCGCGGCGCGTGCGCGGCTGCAGGCGGTGGCACAGCGCTTTGGCCTGGGCGTCGACCCCGAGGCCCTGGTCGGCCGGCTGTCGGTCGGCGAACGCCAGCGTGTGGAGATTCTGAAAGCGCTGTACCGGGGGGCGCGCATCCTGATCCTGGACGAGCCGACCGCCGTGCTGACGCCACAGGAAAGCGAGGCGCTGTTTGCGGTGCTGGGCCAGATGGTGGCGCAGGGCCTGTCCATCATCTTCATCAGCCACAAACTCGGCGAGGTGATGCGGGTGTCGCAGCGTATCGCCGTACTGCGCGCTGGCCGGCTGGTGGCCGAGGCCGCGGCCGCCGACACCAGCCAGGCCCAGCTCGCGCTCTGGATGGTGGGCCACGCGGTGGCGGCGCCGCAACGCCGCCCAGCCCAGGCCGTGGGCAGCGCCGTGTGCGTGCTGGACGACGTGAGCACCGCGCCGGCACGCGAGCGCCTGCTGCACGCCAGCCTGAGCCTGCACGAGGGCGAGATCGTGGCGATTGCCGGTGTCTCGGGCAATGGTCAGGTGGCGCTGGCCGAGCTGCTGTGCGGCACCCGTGCCGCCACTGCCGGACGGGTACAGCTGCTGGGCCAGCCACTGCCGCCGCAGCCCGCGCGCCTGGTGCCGCTGGGCGTGGCCCGCATCCCGGAAGACCGGCACGCGGTCGGTGTGGTGGGGGACTTGCCGGTGTGGGAGAACGCCGTGTCCGAGCGGCTGCGCAGCCCGGCGTTTTCTCGCTGGGGCTGGGTGCGTCGGGCAGCGGCCCGGGCCTATGCCGACCGCATCCTGCGCGCCTTTGACGTGCGTGGCGGCGGCCCCACGGTGCCGGCGCGGGCCCTGTCGGGCGGCAATATGCAGAAGCTTATTCTGGGCCGGGCCCTTACCCAGCCTAGCGATGTAGCTACAAAAACAATAGCAAATGACGCTGCCGCAGTGCCGCGCCTGATCGTGGCGCACCAGCCGACCTGGGGCCTGGACATTGGTGCCGTGGCCTATGTCCAAGCCCAGTTGATCGCCGCGCGCGACGCCGGCGCCGCCGTACTGCTGATCTCGGACGACCTGGACGAGGTGCTGACGCTGGGCGACCGGGTGGCCGTCATCCACGCTGGCCGGCTAGGGCCGGCGCGACCGGCAACCGACTGGGGCCGTGAGGCGATCGGCTTGGCCATGGCCGGCATCACCGGCACCGCCGACGCCACACAGGAGGCTCACGCATGAGGCTGGAAAAGCGCAGCCAGAGCTCGCGCATGGCGCTGCTGCTGGCGCCAGTGGGCGCCGTCGTGTTTACCTTGCTGGTCAGCGCGCTGCTGGTCTGGTGGGCCGGCGCCGACGTGGCGCAAACCTACGGCCTGCTGCTGCGTGGCGGCTTTGGCTCGGTGTTTGCGCTGAGCGAGACCTTCACCCGCGCCATTCCACTGATGCTGACCGGGCTGGCGGCGGCGGTGGCGTTTCGGGCCCGGCTGTTCAACATCGGCGCCGAGGGCCAGCTTTACGTGGGCGCGTTGGCGGCGGTGGCAGTGGGTGGCCTGCACGGCGGCAGCGGCTTTGACCTGCCCGTGCCGCTGCTGTTTGGGCTGATGCTGCTGGCTGCAGCACTGGCTGGCGCGCTGCTGCTGCTGGGGCCGGCGCTGCTCAAGGCCCGGTTGGGGGTGGACGAGGTGGTCACCACCCTGCTGCTGAACTTCATTGTGCTGCTGCTGGTGTCGCTGATGCTGGATGGCCCGATGAAAGACCCGACCGCCATGGGCTGGCCGCAAAGCGTGGCGCTGATGGGCGAGCTGGAGCTGTCCAAGCTGGTCGAACAGACCCGGGTGCACAGCGGCTTGCTGATCGCCGCGGCGCTGGCGGTGGCGGTTTGGGTGCTGATGAAGTACACCGTGCTCGGTTTTGATATTCGCGCCGTAGGTGCCAACGCCCGCGCCGCCGCCTTCGCCGGGGTGCCGGTCACACGCACCGTGGTGCTGGTGGCCATGCTGTCGGGCGCGCTGGCCGGGCTGGCCGGCGCCATCGAGGTGGCCGGGCGCACCAGCTACCTGACGCTGGACATGTCGCCCGGCTACGGCTACTCTGGCATCGTCATCGCCATGCTGGCCGGCCTGCACCCGCTGGGCGTGGTGGCGGCCAGCGTGTTCGTGGCCGGGGTGCTGGTGGGCGCCGACAGCATGAGCCGCGCTATCGGTGTGCCCACCTACATCGCCGATGTGATCGTGGCAGCGTCGCTGATCTCGGTGCTGGTGGCCACACTGCTGACGCAGTACAAGGTGCGCTGGAAATGAACGGCACCATTGGCTTGAC
>CAJAXU010000660.1 GCA_903948045.1 uncultured beta proteobacterium
GGTGCCAAACGGGCAGGCAATGGTGCAGACCTTGCAGCCGACGCAGGTGGCCTCGTTCACCACCTTGGCGCCGGTGGCCTTGTCGACCGTGATCGCTTCGACCGGGCAGGCATGCAGGCACCAGGCTTCGTCGCACTGGGTACAGGTGTAGGGCACTTTTTTACCGGTATGGTGAAAGTCAAACACCTTAATGCGCGACTTGGCGGTGGCGAAGGTGCCATAGTTCTCGTACGAACAGGCCATTTCGCACTGCAAACAGCCAGTGCATTTGTCCGGGTTGATGTGCAACACCTTCTGCATGCGTCTCTCCTTGGGGTAGCGGCACGCCCTATGCAATGCCTTGCCTATGAAATTTGTTACATAGGGATTGTTAGGCGCCTTGGCGCAGCCAGAACTAGGGGGAAACCCTAGTCGGGTATTGGTCTTTAACGAAAACTTGCGCTTGATCAGGGATGCGGCGGCACGCCGCACACCAGCAGGCCGGGGTCGTTGGCGCTGATGGCCAGTTCGTTCTTGGCGTGGGCCACGTCCATGTCTCGCGGCAAGGCCACCCCATTTTTGACGGCCAGGATCTCGGCCATGATGCTCACCGCAATTTCGGGCGGGGTCTTGCTGCCGATGTAGATGCCGATCGGCCCGCGCAGCCGGGCCAGCCCTGCCTCGGTCTGCTCAAAGTGCTCGACCATGCGTTGCCGGCGCGCCTCGTTGTTGCGGCGCGAGCCAATGGCGCCGACGTAAAACGCCTCGGTCTGCAGGGCTTCGAGCAGGGCCAGGTCATCGAGCTTGGGGTCGTGTGTCAGCGCCACCACACAGCTGCGCCGGTCGGGGGCAAAGGCCTGCACCACGTCGTCGGGCATGTCTTTCAAGACCATCACGCCGGCCACCGACCAGGACCGGGCGTATTCCTCGCGCGGGTCACAGACCGTGACGGCAAAGCCGCTGAACAGCGCCATGGTGGCCAGGTACTCGGTCAGCTGGCCGGCTCCGATCAGCAGCATACGGAACTCCGGACCAAAGGTATTGGCCAGCGCCTGCGCGTCCAGGCTCAGCTCGGCCGGCGCGGCGCTCGCCAACAGGCTGACCGCGCCGTCGGCCAACTGCACCGTGCGGCGTACCAATTGGCCGGCACCGAGCGCCTGCACCAACTCGGCCAGGCTGGCGGCGTCAGGGTCAAATTCCAGCAGCAGCTCCAGGGTGCCGCCGCAGGGCAGGCCGAAACGGTGGGCCTCGTCGGCGCTGATGCCGTACTTGACCAGGCGCGGTGGGCCGAAAGGGATGTCTTGTTCGCCCACGGCCGGGGCCGATGCGGCTGAGGCGTAGGCCCGGGTGAAGCGGTAGATCAGGTCGTCTTCAATGCAGCCGCCCGAGACCGAACCGACCACCGAGCCGTCCTGACACAGGGCCATGATGGAGCCCACCGGCCGGGGCGACGAGCCCCAGGTGCGTACCACTGTGGCCAGCAGGGCCCGTTGCCCGGCCAGGCGCCAGTCACGCAGGGTGCGCAACACCATCACATCGATATTTTCCATGGTGACCTCTATGCCCGAAGCGCCAAGCCGATCAACGTGACAGCCAGTACACCGCCGCCGCCACAGCCAGTGCCACAGCCCCCCACACCCAAACCGGCACCGCCTTCGGGGCGGCTGCCGCCGGCGCTACCTCAGCCGGCACTTTTGCGGCATAGGCCTGTGGGTACTGGCGCTGCATCTCGGCGTCAAAACGCTTGAAAAAATCTTCGGCCATGGATTTGGCCGCGCCATCGATCAGCCGCTGGCCCAGCTGCGCCACCTTGCCGCCGACCGAAGCATGCACGGTGTAGCTCAGCAAATGACCCTCGGCATTGGGCGCCAGCAGCACCTTGGCATTGCCCTTGCCAAAGCCGGCCGGGCCGCCCTGCCCTTCAAAGCTGATGGTGTAGCTCTCGGGCGCCTTGATGTCGCTCAGCGCGATCTTGCCGGTGAACTTGGCTGACACAGGCCCGATCTTGACCGCCATGCCGATCGCGTACTGGTTCTCGCCGGTGGCCTCCACCCGGTCGCAGCCGGGAATGCAGGTCTTGAGCACCTCGGGGTTGTTGAGCGCATCCCAGGCCTGTTGTTGGGTGATGGCGAGTTGCCGGCTGCCTTGCATGTCCATGGGGTGATCCTGTTCTGATGGGTATAGGGATGTATTTTCGCGCAGCGGGTGGCGCGACGGTTGACTCAGCGCTTCATCAGCGCGGCCAGGCTGGCGGCCAGGTCATCGAGCCGGCTGAGGTTGTGCACCGCCACCATGCCATGGGCCTGCTGGTGCAGCACGGCAGCGCCCTGGGCCAGCGGCGCATAGCCCTCAAACCGCAGCAGGGGATTGAGCCACAGCAGCCGTCGGCTGCGCCGGCGCAGCCAGCCCAGCTCTTGCGCCAGTTGCGCGGGCTCTCCGGTGTCCAGGCCATCGGTGATCAACAGCACCAGGGTGCGCCGCCCCACCAGCCGGCGCGCATGCTGCTGGCGCAGCGTGGCCAACGATTCGCCGAGCTGGGTGCCGCCGGCAAAATCTTCAATCAGCACGCTGGCCTGGGCCAGCATGGCGTCGGTATCGGCCAAGCGAAAAGCCGGCGTCAGGTCAGTCAGTTGGGTGCCGAAGGCAAACACGTCACGGCGCGGGTGGCGGCGGGTGGCCGCATGCAAAAAAGCCAGCAGCAGCCGCGCGTAGCGCTCCATCGAGCCCGATACATCCACCAGCACCAGCAGCGGCAGCGGCTGGCGGCAGCGCTGCAGCCTTGGCAATTCCATCGGCTCACCGCCGGTGCGCACCGCCGATCGCATCACGCCGGCCCAGTGCAACTGGCTGCCCCGCTCACCTGGCCGGGTACGACGCGAATCGAACTCGGGCAGCGGCAGCCGGATGTCACGCGCCAGACGCTCCACCAGCCGGTACTCGGCGGCCGACAGGGCGTTGAAGTCAGCGTGCTTGAGCCGCTGCTGGTCGCTGGCCGTCATGGCGGCATCAAAGTCGACTTTCTGGTCTTCCTGCTTGGGCTTGACCTGCTGGGCGAAGGCTTTTTGCGGGGTCAGGGCCTCGCGCACGCGCGGGCGCCGTTTGCTGGGCTCGGCCTTGCCCTCGGCGCTTGGCAGAAGTTGCGCCAACAGCTTATGCGCCAGGTTGGGGTTGCGAAAAAAGGCCTCGAACAGCTCACGAAACACCTCGCGGTCCTGCTCGCGGCTGACCAGCACCGCCTCCATGGCGGCGGACAAGTCGGCCCGGTGGTCCAGACCAACCGCCAGCGCCGCCTCGGCCGCCAACGCGATGCGCGAGCTGTCGACCCGTACCCCGGCGCGGCGCAGCGTGCGCCCAAACGCCGCCAAGTTATCGGCCAGCTTGCCGGTGCGCGCGTCGCCGAGTTGCATGCAGCCTCAGCCCTGGGATTCGGACTCGGGCTCGGGACGCAGCAGGTCCTGCGCCATGTCGCGCGTGAGCGCCGCCACGTCTTCGCGTTGTTTGAACAGGATGCCGGCTGTGTCGGACATCAGCTCTGGGTCCAGCACCAGGGTGTCGAGGGCAATCAGGGCCTTGGCCCACTCCACACTCTCGGCGATGCCGGGCGCGCGCTGGAAGGCACTGGCAAAAGGCTGGCTGCGCAAACGGGTCACCACCTGGGCCACCTGGGCCGACAGGGCATCCGAGGCCTGCGGCACCTGGGCCCGAACAATCGCCAACTCGCGCTCGCGCTCGGGGTAATCAAGCCAGTGGTACAGGCAGCGTCGCTTGACTGCGTCATTGAGTTCACGCGTGCGGTTGCTTGTGAGGATGGTCACCGGGCTGACCTGTGCACGCACTGTGCCCAGTTCAGGGATGCTGACCTGGTACTCGCCCAGGTACTCCAGCAAGAAGGCCTCAAAGGGCTCGTCGGCCCGGTCCACCTCGTCGATCAGCAGCACGGCGCCTGGCGCCGGCGTTTGCAGCGCCTGCAACAGGGGCCGGCTGATCAGGTAACGCGGCTGGTAGACCTCGCGCTCCACCTCGGCCACATCGGCCTCACGCCCCTGGGCGGCGCGCATGTGCAGCAGCTGGGCGGCGTAGTTCCATT
Organism: uncultured beta proteobacterium; assembly: GCA_903948045.1. Taxonomy (GTDB): domain Bacteria; phylum Pseudomonadota; class Gammaproteobacteria; order Burkholderiales; family Burkholderiaceae_C; genus Rhodoferax. Next base: position 4,067 of record CAJAXU010000660.1, read on the forward strand.
CGTACAGAGCTTCGCGCTGTTCCAGACCGTCGTAGCACTGCAGGCGCAGCAGCTCCCGGCCCAGCACCGTAGCCAGCGCCTTGGCCAGCTCGGTTTTGCCAACGCCCGGCTCGCCTTCGAGCAGCAGCGGGCGCTGCAGCTTGAGCGCCAAAAAAACAGCCGTGGCCAGCCTGCGGTCGGCGTAGTAGCCGGCAGCCTCAAGTGCAGCCACCAGGGCATCAATACTGGAAAAATTGGACATCTCAGGTACCCATAAAAAAAGCCCCGCGTCAGACAACACGGGGCCTGGCAGGACGCGCTCGGTCAGCCGAGCAGTTTAGCCACTGCGCGTTGGGTCTGCACGCTGATCAGGTTGGCACGGTAAGCGGCTCAGGCGTGGATGTCGGCATTGAGCTCAGAGGCGTCAATCGCCACACCAGCGGCCGAGGCCACGGTGAAGCTGCTGTTCAGGGCGGCTTCCAGACCACTGTGGCGGAACACGCCCTGGCCGGCACCCGTGACTGCCACCCGGACACCGGCGTCGGTTTGCGCCACAAACACGCCCACCAGCGCGAAGCGCGACGCGGGCTGCACAAACTTCATATAGACCGCGCGCTTGGGGATGGGGAAGCTGATGGCAGTGATGAGCTCGCCCTCGGCCAGCGCGGTGCTGAACATGCCCTGAAAGAAATCATCCGCCGCAATCTTGCGCGACGTGGTGTGCACTGTGGCACCCAGCCCCAGCACGGCGCTGGGGTAGCAGGCAGCCGGGTCGTTGTTGGCGACCGAGCCACCCAGCGTGCCCATGGCGCGCACCTGCCGGTCGCCAATGTGGGCAGCCAGGTCGGCCAGGCCGGGGATCAGGGCCTTGACCTCGGCGTTGTTGGCCACGTCGATGTGACGCGTCATGGCACCGATCACGAGGGCGTTGCCCTCGCGGCAGATGCCAGTAAGCTCTTTGACGGCGGCCAGATCAACCAGTTGGCCGGGCTGCGACAGGCGCAATTTCATGGAGGCCAACAGAGTTTGCCCGCCGGCCAGCACTTTGGCGCCGCCGGCGGCGAGTTGGGTGGCAGCAGCCAGGGTACTGGGCTGCTCCAGGGTAAATGGGTACATGGTGTGTGTCCTCGGTCTTGATCGGTTGCAGTGCTTACTTGGCGGCCTGAATGGCTTCCCAGACCCGGCTGGCGGAGGCCGGCATGTCGAGCTCGGTCACGCCCACGCTTTTGAGCGCATCCAGCACGGCGTTCATCACCGCCGGTGGCGAGCCAATGGCGCCGGCCTCGCCGCACCCCTTGGTGCCCAGGGGGTTGTGGGTGCAGGGCGTGCAGATGGTGTCGATCTTGAAATCAGGGAAATCGTCAGCGCGCGGCATGGCGTAATCCATGAACGAGCCGGTGAGCAGCTGGCCGGTCTCGCGGTCATACACGCAGTTTTCCAGCAGCGCCTGGCCAATGCCCTGCACCAGACCGCCGTGCACCTGGCCTTCGACGATCATCGGGTTGATGATGGTGCCGAAATCATCGACCGCAGTGAACTTGTCAACCCGGGTGGTGCCGGTGGCGGGGTCGATCTCGATCTCGCAGATGTAGGTGCCGGCCGGGAAGGTGAAGTTGGTCGGGTCATAGAACGCGGTTTCGTTCAGGCCCGGCTCCAACTTATCCAGCGGGTAGTTGTGCGGCACATAGGCGGTGAGCGCCACCTGGCCAAAGGTAACCTTTTTGTCGGTGCCCTTGACGGTGAACTCGCCATTGGCGAAATCGACATCGGCGTCGCTGGCTTCCATCAGGTGAGCGGCGATCTTCTTGGCCTTGGTCTCGATCTTGTCGAGCGCCTTCATGATGGCCGCACCACCGACCGAGATCGAACGTGAGCCATAGGTGCCCATGCCAAACGGCACGCGCCCGGTGTCGCCGTGTACCACGTCGACCGCGTCCACGGCGATACCCAGACGGGCTGCGACGACCTGGGCAAAGGTGGTCTCATGGCCTTGGCCATGGCTGTGGGAGCCGGTGAACACGGTGACGCTGCCGGTTGGGTGCACGCGGATTTCGCCGCACTCAAACAGGCCGGCACGTGCGCCTAAAGCACCCGCGATGTTGCTGGGGGCAATGCCGCAGGCCTCGATGTAGCTGGAGTAACCCAGGCCGCGCAGCAAACCTTTGGCGGCGCTGGCAGTTTTGCGTGCAGCGAAACCGGCAACGTCGGCCAGCACCTCGGCCTTGTCCATGCAGCCGCGGTAGTCACCCACGTCGTATTGCAGCGCCACCGGCGTCTGGTAGGGCCAGCTGTTGATGAAGTTGCGTTTGCGGATTTCGTCCTGCGACAGGCCCAGCTCCCAGCCGCAGCGTGTCACCAGGCGTTCCAGCAGGTAGGTGGCCTCGGGCCGGCCGGCGCCGCGGTAGGCATCCACCGGCACCGTGTTGGTGAACCAGGCGTCAACCTCGACATAAATCTGCGGGCAGGTGTACTGCCCGGCCAGCAGCGTGGCGTACAGAATGGTCGGCACCGCTGTGGAGAAGGTGGACAGGTAGGCGCCCAGGTTGGCGTCGGTGTGCACGCGCATCGCCAGAAATTTGCCGTCCTTGTCCATTGCCATCTCGGCATGGCTGACGTGGTCACGGCCATGGGCGTCGGTCAGGAAAGACTCGGAGCGCTCGCAGGTCCACTTGATGCTGCGGTTGACCTGCTTGGCGGCCCAGGTCAGGGCCACGTCCTCGGCATACAGGTAGATCTTGGAGCCAAAACCGCCACCGACGTCAGGGGCAATGACCCGCACTTTGTGCTCGGGCAGGCCCAGCACAAAGGCAGTCATCAGCAAGCGCTCGACGTGCGGATTCTGGTTGGACACATGCAGGGTGTACTCTTCCGTGGCACGGCTGTAGCTTCCAATCGCCGCACGCGGCTCCATGGCATTGGGCACCAGCCGGTTGTTGACCAGGTCGAGTTTGGTGATGTGGGCAGCGTTAGCAAACGTGGCGTCCACCTGCGCCTTGTCGCCCAGCGTCCATTTGTAGCAGTGGTTGTCAGGAGCGACCTCGTGCAGCGGGGCGGCTGTAGCCGCGTCACGCACATCAACCACCGCGCTCAGGGGCTCGTAATCCACATCCACCGCCTCGGCGGCGTTCTTGGCCTGCTCCAGCGTTTCGGCAATCACCATGGCCACCTGGTCGCCCACGTGGCGGGCTCGGCCCAGCGCCAGCACCGGGTGTGGCGGCTCTTTCATGGGGGAGCCATCGGGGTTGTTGATCAGCCAACCGCAAGGCAAGCCACCCATCTTGCCTTCCAGGTCTTTGCCGATGAAAATTTTCACCACGCCGGGCATGGCGTTGGCACGGGTCAGGTCAATACCCTTGATCAGCGCGTGCGCGTGCGGGCTGCGCACAAACACGGCGTAGGTCTGGGCGGCAAAGGTGATGTCGTCGGTGTATTGGCCAGCCCCGGTCAGGAAACGGTAGTCTTCCTTGCGGCGGACGGCCTCGCCAATGTGCGGCAGTTTGGAAAAGTCGGATGCACCCATGAAGCTTCCCCTTTATTTGGCAGCCATGGCCGCCTGGCCCTGCTGCACGGATTTGACGATGTTTTGATAACCGGTGCAGCGGCAGATGTTGCCCTCAAGCAAGGCGCGGATCTCGCCGGCGTCGGCCTTGGGGTGGTGGGTGCACAAATCAACCGCGCTCATCACCATGCCAGTGGTGCAGTAGCCGCACTGCAGCCCGTGGCACTCTTTGAATGCGGCCTGCATTGGGTGCATGGTGCCGTCAGCGTCGGCCAGCCCTTCGATGGTGGTGATGTCCGAGCCAGCGGCCTGGGCCACCAGCACGTTGCATGATTTGATGGCCCGGCCGTCCTTGATGACGGTGCAGGCGCCACATTGGGCGGTGTCGCAACCGACATGGGTGCCGGTCAGTTTGAGGTGTTCGCGCAGTACCTGCACCAGCAGGGTGTGGGGGGGCACGTCAACCGCCGTCGCTTTGCCGTTGACCTTGAATTGGACCTGCATGTATTCTTCTCCGTTTTGCGCGTTATGGGAAAGCCAACCCGCATTATTTGCCGCCAATAGAGCACTGCACCTAGGCGAAACCCTAGTTTTTCATGCGCTACACCAAAAAAATCGCATCCCGGGCCACTGCCGGCACCCAGCGAGGCGCACTCGCCTACCAACCATTGCGGATTTTGGATTCAAACTCTGCCAAGGGCAAGGGCCGACTGAACAAATAGCCCTGATAAGCGGCGCAACCATTGCGTTCCAGAATGGCGCGGTTGGCCTCGGTTTCCACCCCTTCTGCCACCACCTCCAGGCCAAGCGCTGTGGCCATGGCGATGATGGTCTGCACCACGATCATGTCATTGGGGTCATCCGACACGTTGCGGATGAAAGACTGGTCAATTTTGAGTTGCCGCAGGGGCAGGCGCCGCAGGTTGGTGAGTGACGACAACCCCGTACCAAAGTTGTCCATCGCAATCGAGACGCCAAGGGTCTGCACCTGCTGCACCTTGGCAACCACCAATTCGGGTTCCTTGTTGACCAGGCGCTCGCTCAGCTCGAGCGTGAGGTTACGGGGTTCAAAAGCACCGTGCATCAGCAGTTCCCGGAGCCGATCCACAAAATCAGGCTGCATGAATTGCAGGGCGCTGATGTTGACGGCCAAGCGCAAATGCCGCATGGCGGCATGGTCCTTCCAAGTGGCCAATTGCCGGCAGGCTGATTCCAGCACCCAGGCGCCAATGGGCAGGATCAAGCCGGTTTCCTCGGCCGCCATGATGAAGTCCCCCGGCATCAGCAGGCCGCGCTGCGGGTGCTGCCAGCGCAAGAGCATTTCCGCCCCCAGCAGCTGCCCGGGCAAATTCACCAGCGGCTGCAGATAGAGCGTCAGCTGCTTCTCGGACAGGGCGTGGCGCAAATCAGTTTCCAGCTGGGTCCGGACCGCCAGATTGCGCTGCATTTCAGGCTCAAAAAACACCACCCGATTGCGCCCGCCAAATTTGGCCTGGTACATGGCCGTGTCGGCGCGCTGCAGCAGCACGCCAAAGGTTGACTCCGAACCCGAAAACAAGGCCACACCCAAACTGGCGCTGACAAAAAACTCGCTGGCGCCAACCGAAAATGACTGCTCCAGGCCCATGCGGCACTTTTCAGCAATGCTTTCCGCCTGCAGCGCGGCGTGGGCCGGGTCCACGCTGAGCCCTTCCAGCACCAGCACAAACTCGTCACCGCCCTGGCGGGCCACGGTGTCCCCCAGCCTGACGCAGGAACGCAGGCACTCCGAGGCTTTGACCAGCAGCGCGTCGCCGGCCGCATGGCCGCAACTGTCATTGACCAGCTTGAAGTTGTCCAAGTCGACAAACACAATCGCGCCCCGGAAACCGCTGCGCGAACTGCTGACCAGCGCCTGCTCGATCCGGTCTTGCAACAGCCGCCGGTTGGGTAAACCGGTCAGCTCGTCAAAAAACGCCAGGTTGTGAATTTTCTTGTCTGCCAGGCGACGGTCCGACACATTGCGCAACAGGGCCACCACATAGCGACCATCCACGCCGGTGACGGTGACTTCGAGGTCCACCCAGTCGCCATTGCGGTGCCGGTGTCGGGTTTCGAAGGTTTGACGTCCACTGTTGAGGATGCCCCGGATCTGGGCTTGGATTTGTTCGGTTCTCGCCACCGCCTCAAAATCGGCGATCGACATGGTCATGACTTCGTCGCGGGTGTAGCCCATCATCCGGCAATAACCCTGATTGACATCGATGAAGGCACCGGTAGGCGCCAAGATCCAGTAACCGTCGTTGGTGCTGTCAAGCGCCTTTTCCGCATTACTGGCGCGTTCGCGCAGGCGCAATATGGAGATCAGGGACCCGGTCAGGGCCAAGAAGCAGCCCGCGCCGATAGCGATCAGGGCCGGCAGGTAGGTCGACCAGTCGGCCAACAGCGTGGTGGACGTCGCAGCCATGGCCAGCAGTCCCGCCACAAAAACCAGGGCGGCCAGCCCCAGCGCCGTCATCAACGGCATGGCGTTTGCTGTCACCCACTCCAACCACCGCTTCATGTATGGCCCTTTAACCAAACGCACAGACTGGCCCGGCTCCGACCAGCGTCAGACCGTCCTGCGTCGGCGGGAGTATCCCACCTGTCCCCACGGCGCCCGGCGTAAGGTAATTTTACTGGTAGCGCCTAGAGCAGGACATAGCTCAGGACGTGGCAGGAGAAACTCACCCTGCCGTCTCGACTATCGGTCTGTACCGGCGTGGGCGCTCAGGCACAAGCGTTCACTTGCCAGCGTTAGGGAAAAACAGCTGCTCGCCGCCAATTTTGTAGCTGGCCACCACCGCCTGCCCGGCCGGCGACACCACCCAGTCCACGAATTTTTGGGCCTCGGCCGTCTTGACGTGCGGGTGTTTGGCCGGGTTGACGACCATCACACCGTACTGATTGAACAGGCGGTTATCGCCCTCGACCAGCACCGTCAGGTCACCGCGGTTCTTGAAGCTCAGCCAGGTACCACGGTCAGCCAGCAAGTAGGCCCCACTGCTGGCTGCGATGTTCAGGGCCTGCCCCATGCCGCAACCGCAGGCCCGGTAAGCGCTGCCCGGCGCCGGCGTCACACCCGCCATTTTCCAGAATCGCAGCTCTGCGGCGTGGGTACCGCTCTTGTCCCCCCGCGAAATGAATCCGCTGTTGGCGCTGGCGAGCTGTTTCAGGGCCGCCACAATGTCACGCCCGCGCACCCGCGCCGGGTCGGCTGCCGGTCCGATCAGGACGAAGTCGTTGTACATGACCGCCAAGCGCTTGAGCGCAAAGCCATCGGCCACCATTTTTTCCTCGGCTTCCTGGTCGTGCACAAACAGCACATCGGCGTCGCCGCGCCGCCCCATGTCAAGCGCCTGTCCGGTCCCCAAAGCCACCACCTTCACATCCAGACCGCTGGCCTTCTTGAACTCAGGCAGGAGATGGGCAAACAGCCCGGACTGTTCGGTCGACGTGGTGGACGCCATCACGATGGACTGCGCCTGAAGCTGGGTGCTAGCTATAACAAATATAGCAAACAATCCAGCTCTGACAAGGCCTAGCGGCCTAAAACACTTGAAATTCATGCGAGTTCTCCCTTGATGAAAAAATGGGCTTCCGGGTGGCTTTGCGCCATCTGCGCCCCGGTAAAAAATTCGGCTACGGGTAGGTCGGCCAGCACCCGGCCGTGCTCTAGGTAGATCACGCGGCTGGCAAGCCGCTTGACTTGCCCGAGGTTGTGGCTGGCAAACACCAGCGTCACCTCGGGGGACTGGGCGGCAAATTCCTGGACCATGCGCTCCACCTCGCGCTTGGCATGCGGGTCCAGGCTGGCGGTAGGCTCATCCAGCAAGAGCAGCTGCGGCGCCAGCGCCCAGGCCCGCGCCAGGGCCACCCGCTGCACCTGACCGCCCGACAAGCGGCGCGCGTTGCGCCCGGCCAAGCCGACCAGATCCACCCGCGCCAGCGCCTCCAGCGCCCGGGCCTTCGCGTCAGACCAGGTTCGGCCGGCCAGCCACAGGCCCAGCGCCACATTGGTCTGGACCGACAGGCGCAGCAGATGCGGCTTTTGGAACAGCATCGCCTGACGCAGGTCTGGCGCATGCGCCACCTGCCCGGTTGTGGGTCGCGCCAGCCCATGCAACAAGCGCAGCAAGGTGCTTTTGCCGCTGCCATTGGCACCCACCAGCGCCACACGCTCGCCCACTCCAATCGTCAGACTGACGGCCACCAGGGCCGGCGCTCCGGTCTGGCGCGTCCCCAGATGCACCGTGGCCTGGTTCAAAGACACCAAAGACGTCACAGGGCCGACCTCACGGCTGGCCAAGTGCCGGCCATCCCTTCCTGGCCCTCACGCCAACGCCGCAGAACGGCCAACAGCAGGTTGAGCACCAGCACCACGGCCAGCAAAATCAACCCCAGGGCCAGCGCCAGCGGCAAATCGCCTTTGGACGTCTCCAGCGCGATGGCGGTGGTCATGACCCGGGTAAAGCCCTCGATGTTGCCGCCGACGATCATCACCGCACCCACCTCCGAGATGGCCCGCCCGAACGACGCAATGACCACGGTCAGCAGCGCGTAGCGTTCGTCCCAGGCCAATAGCAGACTGCGCAACAAGGGCCTGGCGCCAAGCGAGCGCAACTGCTCGCCATGCAGCGCCTCGGCGTCGTCCACCAACTGGCGCGTCAAGGCAGTGACCACCGGCAGTACCAGCAGAGCCTGCGCCAGAACCATCGCCTTGAAGGAAAACAGCCAGCCCAAAAAACCCAAAGGGCCTGAGCGCGACAGCAGCAGGTACACCACCAGCCCCACCACCACAGAGGGCACGGCCAAAAACGTGTTCAGCAGAGCCAGCACGACCGGGCGACCGGCAAAGCGGGCCACCCCCAGCCAGGCCCCGAGCAGCAAGCCCACCAGACACGCCAGCAGGCAGGCCATGGCACTGACGGCCAAGGAGCGAGCGACGATGGAGAACAGGGCGGCGTCATTGTCGGCAATGAGCCGTAGCGCGGCGGCAGCGACGTCGGTGAGGGTGGCCATGAGATGGGTTATCGTAGCCATTCATTCAATGTCCGACGATATGAACCCCTGTGCATAGGCTCCAATTTCATTACACCTTGTCGCGCGACAGCAGCCCGGCCATGGTGCGCAACCCGCTGATTGACCTGTTGCAAGCCGTCGCCGCGCAGGGCTCCATCTCCGGTGGTGCCCGTGCGCTGGGCCTGTCTTACCGGCATGTCTGGGGCGAGCTCAAACGCTGGGAGCAAGAGCTTGGCAATGAATTGGTGGTGTGGGAGAAGGGCCAGGCCGCCAAGCTGACCGAATTTGGCGCCAAACTGATGTGGGCCGAGCGTCAGGCGCAGGCCCGGCTGGCGCCGCAGATCGAGGCACTGCGCGCCGAGCTGGAGCGCAGCTTTGCGGTTGCCTTTGACGACACCGCCCATGTCGTCACCCTGCATGCCAGCCATGACGTGGCCCTCAGCAGCCTGCGCGAACATGCGTTACGCCTGGAGCACGGCCAGCTGCACCTCGACATCCGCTTCAGCGGCAGCGTAGATGCGATCCGAGCGCTCAACGAAGGGCGCTGCGTGATGGCGGGCTTCCATACGCTGCAGGACGCTGGCGCGCAGACCTTGACCCAGCGCACTTACCAGCCCCTGCTGCAACCCGGGCAACACAAGATCATCGGCTTTGCCCAGCGCACCCAGGGCCTGATGGTGAAGCGTGGCAACCCGCTCGGTCTGCACGGCCTGGCCGACCTGGCGCACAGCCAGGCGCGCTTTGCCAACCGGGCACTGGGCACCGGCACCCGGGTGGTGCTTGATGAACTGCTGACACGCGCCAACATTGCGGACACCCTGATCAACGGCTACCAGCGCACCGAACCCTCGCATGCGGCGGTGGCGCACGCAGTGGCGGCAGGGCAGGCCGACGCAGCGCTGGGTATTGCGGTGGCCGCCGAGCAGGCCGGGCTGGATTTTGTGCCCTTGGTGAATGAGCGCTACCACCTGGTGTGTCTCAAGTCAGCACTGACGCAACCGGGCATCGTCGCACTGCTGGCGCTGCTGCGCTCGCCAGCCTGGCGCAGCGAGCTCGGCGCCATTCCAGGCTACGCTGCGCTGCAGAGTGGCGAGGTGCTGTCGATGCGACAGGTTCTGCCCTGGTGGGACTTCGGGCGCGCGAAACGCGCCAACTCCGCTAAGGCCGGCGCAGCCTGACGCTAGCCGGCCGGCAGCGTCAGGGCTGGACGCTGCTGATCGTGATGGTCAAACCGCTGGCCCCGGGCGCCACCGGCCCAACCTGGCCCAGCAGGTCACCCGGCTGCGGCATGGCATTGCCCGAGCGGGAGATACGGGCCTGCACCATCACCTGCGCCGTGCCCGAGAGCGTCATTTCTTTCGACATGGCGCTGCTGTCATCGAGCGTGAACTTCAGCGGCAGCTCGCTGGCCTGGCGCTTGAGAATGGCCAAGGGCATGCGCGGGCCCTGGGCGGCACGGGCGAAGATGAACAGGGTGTCGCCCGGTGCCACCTGCGCGGCCAGCGCCGGCGCCAAAGTGACCACCCCTTGAATCGCCGACGCGGCTGAAGGTGCAGACACAACGGTGGCGGCGGGCGCGCTGGCGCTGGCCGCAGACGCGGCCACTGGCGCCGTTGCCAGCTGAGGCAGCGGTGCGCCCTTGAGCTCAGCACGAGCTACCTCCAGGCTTCGATCCAGACCGGCCGCAAAATCACTGTTCGGGGTGGCCAGTGCGCGGGCCCGGGTCCAGTAATCTACGGCTGCTGCCGCGTCCTTACGCTCCAGGGCAGCCGTGCCCGCCAAGGCCAGGGCCTTGAGGTTGACAGGATCAATCGCCAAGGCGCGCTCGATCAGCCGGGTGGGTTCGCCGGCGGCGCTTTGGCCCTGCAACATGGCCAGCACATCAGCATGGTCGACCAGCAGCTGGGCATTGCGCGGCGCCAGGTCTCGGGCGCGCAGGTAGGCCCGATCGGCTTGGGCAAAGCGTTGCATCGAGGCATAAGAGCGGGCCAGCATTTCCCAGGCCTCGGGGTCAGGCGCTTGCCCGGCCGGCGGGTTTTCAAGGCGCTGTGCCAGCTGCGCCACCATGGCCTCAATTTGCGCCTGGCTGACCGAATCGCTGTCGGCCATGCTAGGCGCCATGATCGCTTGCGGGTTGCCAACCCAACCGTACAGTCCCAGTGCCAGCAGCGGCACGGTCAGGCTCAGCAGCACCGCAGTGACCGTGGACCGCCCGACGCGGGCCGGCATCTCGATCGCCGCTTCTTCATCTAACGCCCGCCGCTCCAGTTCGCTGCGGGCCTGGAGAAAAGGGCCTTCGGCCAGGGTGCCATCGTCACGTTGGCTTTGGAGCTGGCTCATTTGCTCGCGCAAAATCGCCAGGTTGGCGCGGCTCGCTCCGCCCGCTATTTGCAGGCGCTCATCGGCCCGTCGGCGCAACAGTCCTGGCAAAACCAGCGCCAGCGCCAGCACCAACAAGGCCGCAGCCAATACCCAAAACAAGGTCATGAGCCTCCGCCTTCCTGGTCAAGTAATTGCTGCGCGCGCCGCTGCTCGGCCTCGGTCATGCTGCTGCTATTTGCCGTTCCACGGTGCCGCCGGATGTTGAACGCCAGCACGCCGCCAGCCAGGAGCAGCAGCGCAAAGGGGCCAACCCACAGCAACACGGTGCTGGCTTTCAAGGGCGGCCGGTACAACACGAAATCGCCATAACGCGCCACCATGAAGTCCAAAATCTGTTGGTTCGATTGCCCCTGGGACAATTTGATGCGAATCTGGGACCGCAGATCGACTGCCAGGTCGGCGTGGGAGGCGGCAATGGTCTCGTTTTGGCACACCAGGCAACGCAACTCCTCGGCGATCACCATCACCCTCGCCTCAAGCACCGGGTCATTCGACATGGGCTTGGCCTCGCCCGCCATCACCGGCGTGATGACCGCCAGCCAACAGGCCGCCAGCAACACCGTCAAGCCTTGTTTAAGCACCGAGTTTTCCAATCAAGGGAAGGATGGTGTCACGCAAGACTTCGGGCGTGACCGGTCCGATGTGTTTGTATCGGATCACCCCCGCGCGATCCACCACAAAGGTCTCGGGGACGCCATACACGCCCAGGTCGATACCGACCAAGCCTGCGGTGTCAGACATCGACTGCAAGTACGGATTGCCGAATTTCTCTAGCCAGCCCAGGGCATCGGGGCGCTTGTCCTTGTAGTTCAGGCCATACAGCGGCACCCGACCGGTCTTGGCAAACTCCACCAGCACCGGGTGCTCCACACGGCAAGCCACACACCACGAGGCCCAGACATTGAGCAGCCACACTTTGCCACGCAGGTCCTGGGGCGATAGCTGCTGACCCGGATCGGCCAAGGTGGGCAAGCGGAACTCCGGTACCGGCCGATCGACCAGCGGCGAAGGCACTTCCCGCGGATTGAGCCGCAGCCCCACCGCCAGGAAACCCAGCAAGACGAGAAAAACCAACAGGGGCAGCAGGTAACGCTTCATCACTGATGCTGCTTGCTGGCCATCAAGGGCGCCACCGGCAAGCCGCCGGTGAGGCTGGGTGAAGTCTTGGCTTTATCGGCTCTCAGGGCCAGGCTGAGCGCCCGGTAGCGCCGATCAAGCACGGCCAAAACGCCGCCCAAGGCCATCAGGGCGCAGCCGCCCCAGATCCAGTTGACCATCGGCTTGTGATGCAGGCGAATGCTCCAGGCGGTCGCACTCACCGGCTCGCCCAAGGCCACGTAAAGATCACGCCGGATGCCGCGATCAATGGCCACCTCGGTCATGGGCATGCGGCTGACCGTGTAGATGCGCCGCTCAGGGTAGAGCACGGCCACCGGTGCGCCGTCCTGCGTCACCGTCACAGTGGCACGTGCAGCGGTGTAATTGGGCCCGGTGATCGGGTTGATGGCCTCCAACTGGAACCGGTAACCGCCCACACTGGCGTTGTCGCCCGGCTCCATGCGGACATCGTTTTCACTTTGAAAGCTGCTCACCACGGTGACCCCGACAATGAACACCGAGACGCCAAAATGCGCCAGCAGCATGCCGTAATAACTGCCTGGCTGCGCTGCCAGGCGGGCGCGCCAGCCCGGCGCCGGATGCTCGCGCAAGCGGGTGACCAAATTGAGGATCGCCGTGCTGGCCACCCACACCGCCAGCAGCAGGCCCAAGCCGGTCATTGGGGTCCAATGGCCAAGGACCAGGAGTGCCACGACCGCACTGGCCAGGCTGACCCCAATGGCCCACCTCAGGCGGCGCGTCAGGTCGGCGGCACTGGCCTCACGCCAGCGTGCCAGCGGCCCCACGCCCATCAGGAACAGCGCGGGCGCGATCAAGGGCACGAACACGGCAGAGAAATAAGGCGGCCCGACCGACAACTTGCCCAAGCCCAGCGCATCGATCACCAGGGGGTAGAGCGTACCCAGCAGCACTGCCGCGGCTGCCACCACCAGCAGCACGTTATTGGCCAGCAGCATGGACTCACGCGAGATTGGGGCGAAGGTGCCGCCCAGCCCCACCCGCGGCGCGCGCCAGGCAAACAGCGTCAACGAGCCGCCCACCACCAGCGCCAAAAACCCGAGGATGAAGACGCCACGCGCCGGGTCCGAGGCAAAGGCGTGCACCGAGCTCAACACCCCCGAGCGCACAATGAACGTACCCAACAATGACAGCGAGAACGTCAGAATCGCCAGCAAGGCGGTCCACATCTTGAAGCCGCCCCGCTTTTCTGTGACCGCGAGCGAATGAATCAGCGCCGTGCCCACCAGCCAGGGCATGAATGACGCGTTTTCCACCGGGTCCCAAAACCACCAGCCGCCCCAACCCAGCTCGTAATAGGCCCAAAAACTACCCAAGGCGATGCCCGCCGTGAGAAAACACCAGGCCACCGTGGTCCAGGGCCGCGACCAACGGGCCCAGGCGGTGTCGAGCCGGCCCGACAACAAGGCAGCGATGGCAAAGGCGAAGGCCACGACAAAGCCCACGTAGCCCATGTACAGCATGGGCGGGTGAATGATCATTCCCGGGTCTTGCAGCAAGGGGTTCAAGTCCTGGCCATCGGGCGCCGCCGGCAACAGCCGCTCAAACGGGTTGGAGGTCAGCAGGGTGAACAGCAAAAAGCCGCAGCTGATGACACCCATCACCCCCAGGACCCGCGCGACCATGCGGTCGTCCAATTGCCTTGAAAAAATCGAGACCGCCAACGTCCAGCCGGCCAAAATCAGCGACCACAAATGGATTGAGCCTTCATGGTTACCCCACACTGCTGTGACGCGGTAGACCAGCGGCAGGTTGGAGTTGGAGTGTTGTGCGGCCAGCAGCACGGA
>CAJAXU010000661.1 GCA_903948045.1 uncultured beta proteobacterium
GCAACGGCACACTGGCGCTTGTGCGGCGGCCGGTAGCCGCCAGCAAACATGGCGCGGGCCTCTTTGCTGGCCACAAACAGCAGCTCGACTTTGTGCGGCAAGATCAGGTCGCTGGCCAGCAGGTAGCCCAGCTTGCGCGACTCAATGGCACTGGTGCCCACCTTGGCCATGGCGGCGGCGGTAAAGCCTTCAGTCAAAAACGGCAGCAGATCTTTGCCGGTGGAGGCGGCGGCATTTTCGGCCGCGCGGCGGGCGATATAGGTCAGGCCGCCGGCACCCGGTACCAGGCCCACCCCCACTTCCACCAGGCCGATGTAGCTCTCCATCGCCACCACCCGGCGCGACGAGTACACCGCCAGCTCGCAGCCGCCACCCAGCGCCAGGCCACGCACGGCCGAGATCACCGGCACGGTGGCGTAACGCAGGCGCAGCATGGCCTGCTGCATTTCGGCCTCGGCACCGTCAATGGCCGACACCCCGACCATCATGAAGGCCGGCAGCATGGCCTGCAGGTCAGCACCCGCCGAGAACATGTCGTCGAGTGACCAAATCACCAAGCCCTGGTAATTGGCCTCGGCCAGCGCCAGGCCCTGCATCAGGCCCTCAATGACGCCGGGGCTGAGCGCATGCATCTTGGTCTTGATGCTGGCAATCAGCACCTGCTGGTCCAGCGTCCACAGCCGGATGGCCTCGTCCTCATGCAGCGTGGCGCCAGCGGCCTCGGCCTTGAGCGCCTGCGCGCCCAGCACGCTTTCGGGGAAATGCTGGCGCGCGTACACCGGCAGCTGGCGCACTGGTACAAACTGGCCGGTGCTCGGGTTCCAGGAACCAGCCGGCGTATGCACACCGCCGGCCTCGGCCACCGGGCCCTTGAACACCCAGTCTGGCAGGGGCGTGTTGCAAAGGGCGCGGCCGGCATCAATGTCCTCTTTCACCATCTGCGCCACGTCCAGCCAGCCGGCCTCTTGCCACAGCTCGAACGGGCCCTGCTTCATGCCAAAGCCCCAGCGCAGGCACAGGTCCACATCACGCGCGTTGTCGGCAATGGTGGCCAGGTGCACTGCGGCGTAATGAAAGCCGTTGCGCAAAATGGCCCACAGAAACCGGCCCTGTGCGCCCTCGCTGCTGCGCAGCAGGCGCAAACGCTCGGCGGCCGGCTTTTTGAGCATTCGGGCGTAGACCTCGTCGGCCTTTTGCCCGGCGGCCACGTACTCACCCGATTCAGCGTCAAAGCGCAGCACGTCACGGCCCTGCTTCTTGTAAAAACCGGCCTTGGTCTTTTGCCCCAGGTGGCCCAGCGCCAGCAGCTGCTGCAGCACGGCCGGCGTGGCAAAGCTGGCATAAAACGGGTCAGTCTCTAGGCTCAGCGTGTCCTGCAGCGTCTTGATCACATGGGCCATGGTGTCCAGACCCACCACGTCGGCAGTGCGGAAAGTGCCCGAGCTGGCGCGGCCCATTTTTTTGCCGGTCAGGTCGTCCACCACGTCGATGGTCAGGCCAAAGTTCGCCACTTCTTTCATGGTGGCCAGCATGCCGGCAATGCCGACCCGGTTGGCGATGAAGTTGGGCGAATCCTTGGCCCGCACCACGCCCTTGCCGAGCGTGCTGGTGACAAAGGTCTCCAGCGCGTCTAGGTTGGCGGGCTCGGTGGCCGGGGTGTTGATCAGCTCCACCAGCGCCATGTAGCGCGGCGGGTTAAAGAAATGGATGCCGCAAAAGCGCGGCCGCATCGCCTCAGGCAGGGCCTCGCTCAAAGCGGTGATTGACAGGCCCGAGGTGTTGGAAGCCAGCAGCGCATGGGGCGCCACGTGGGGCGCTATTTTGCGGTACAGGTCCAGCTTCCAATCCATGCGCTCGGCAATGGCCTCGATCACCAGGTCGCAGCCTGCCAGCAACGCCAGGTGCTCCTCGTAGTTGGCTTGGCCGATCAGCGCCGCGTCTTCGGGCACGCCCAGGGGCGAGGGCTTGAGCTTCTTCAAACCTTCGACCGCGCGGCTGACGATGCCGTTTTTGGGCCCCTCTTTGGCCGGCAGGTCAAACAGGATGACCGGCACCCCGACGTTGACCAGGTGCGCAGCAATCTGCGCGCCCATCACACCGGCGCCCAGCACCGCGACTTTTTTGACATTGAAATGCGACATGGTGAATCGTGTGCGGGCTTACTGCACGCGCACCCAGGTTTGCGTGCGGCCCAGCAGGGGGGTACCAACGTAGCCGCGCACCTCGAGTTTTTTGCCGCCCTCAATCGGCGTTAGCCTGAGTTTGTAGACCGTACCGTTGTTGGGATCGAGAATATTCCCCCCCTCCCAGACGTCCTTGCCGTCAGCCTTCTTGGCATCCCGAATGATTTGCATGCCTACTTTGGGCTTGCCTTTGCGGTCATCTGTGCATTTGTCGCAGAGGGGCTCACCACTCTGGGTCAGTGCTTTTTCAACAACGGCACTCA
>CAJAXU010000662.1 GCA_903948045.1 uncultured beta proteobacterium
GCCAGACCCAAAA
Organism: uncultured beta proteobacterium; assembly: GCA_903948045.1. Taxonomy (GTDB): domain Bacteria; phylum Pseudomonadota; class Gammaproteobacteria; order Burkholderiales; family Burkholderiaceae_C; genus Rhodoferax. The sequence goes on from CAJAXU010000662.1 coordinate 14, forward strand.
AGTCAAACTTGACCAGGCCAATGGCCTCCACATCGTTCTTGTCGTACTGGCTCACCGCCGAGTCGCTGCCGGGCTGCTGGTAGAGCGGACAAAAATCGGTCAGTTTGCCCGGCGCAATCAGCACACCGCCGGCGTGCATACCCACGTTGCGCGTCAGGCCCTCGAGCTTGCGCGCCAGCTCCAGCAGGGTGCGCACGTCTTCTTCGCGGCTTTCGCGCTCGGCCAACAGCGGCTCGGCCTCGGTGGCGTATACCGTCTTGTCGTCCTTTTTGCGGTCGGGTGGCGGCAATTGCAGGCTCACACTCACGCCGGGTTTGTTCGGGATCAGCTTGCTGATGCCGTCGCAAAAGGTGTAGCTCATGTCCAGCACCCGGCCCACATCCCGCACCGCAGCGCGGGCCGCCATGGTGCCAAAGGTGACGATCTGGCTCACAGCCTCGCGCCCATACTTGAGCTTGACGTAGTCGATCACCCGGTCGCGGTTGCCCTGGCAGAAGTCGATGTCGAAGTCGGGCATGGACACCCGCTCGGGGTTCAAAAAGCGCTCAAACAGCAGCTTGTACTGCAGCGGATCCAGGTCGGTGATCTTCAGGGCATAGGCCACCAGGCTGCCGGCGCCCGATCCGCGACCCGGCCCGACCGGGCAGCCGTGGCTCTTGGCCCAGTTGATGAAATCGCCCACGATCAAAAAGTAGCCGGGGAAGCCCATCTTCAAAATGGTGGCAATCTCGAACTCCAGCCGTTCCACGTAGCGCGGCCGCTCGGCGTCGCGCCGGGTGGCATCGGGGTACAGATGCAGCAGCCGCGCTTCCAGCCCCTCATGCGAGGCATGCCGAAAATAAGCATCGGGCGTCATGCGCTGCCCGTTGACCTCGGGCGTCGGGAACTCAGGCAACTGCGGCTTGCCCAGCACCAGCGTCAGGTTACAGCGCCGGGCAATCTCTGCCGTATTGGCCAGGGCCGAGGGCACGTCGGCAAACAGCGCTTGCATCTGCTCGGCCGACTTGAAATACTGCTCCCGGGTGAAACGGCGCAGGCGCCGCGGGTTGGCCAGGATTTCACCCTCGGCGATGCACACCCGGGCTTCATGCGCCTCGTAATCGTCAGGCTCGGTGAACTGCACCGGGTGCGTGGCCACCACCGGCAAGCCCATGCGGGCCGCCAGCCGCACCGCCGCCACCACATGGGGCTCGTCGTCAGGGCGACCAGCGCGCTGCAACTCCAGGTAAAAACGGTGCGGAAACACGCTGGCGAGTTGCAGCGCCAGCTCAAAGGCGCGCGCCTCGTCACCCTGCAGCAGCGCCTGGCCGACCGGCCCGGCCTGCGCCCCGGACAACACGATCAGGCCCTCGTGGCGTTCGCGCAGCCAGTCCAGCCGCACCACCGCCTGCGCCCGGCCGCTGCTTTGGGTCCAGGCGCGGGCCAGCAGCTCCGACAGGTTGAGGTAGCCCTGCTGGTTTTGCACCAGCAGCACGATGCGCGACAGCGCTGCCGTCTCCTTGCCCAAGCCCTCCAGCCAGATCTCTGCACCAATCAGCGGCTTGACGCCGCGCTTGCGCGCCTCTTTGTAGAACTTGATGGCCCCAAACAGGTTGCTCAGGTCGGTGATGGCCAGCGCCGGTTGCTGGTCTCGGCTGGCGGCTTTAACGGCATCGTCAATGCGGCAGGTGCCGTCAACCACGGAAAACTCGGTGTGCAAACGCAAATGGACAAACATGACCTTATTGTGCCCGGCGAATAACCCTGCACGCCAAGCTGCTATGGCGTGAAAGTTGCAGACGGGTCCCTACAATGAAACCGGGGGTAAAAATGAAAATATTGGTGGTAGATGACCACGATCTGGTGCGCGCGGGCCTGCGCCAGGTGCTCAAGGGGCTGGACGAGCAGATCGAGGTGCTGGAGGCATCCGTGTGCGCCCGTGCGTTCGAGCTGGCAGACCAGCACCCAGACCTTGATCTGGTGCTGATGGACTACATGATGCCGGACCTCAATGGCATGCTCGGCCTGGAGGCGTTTGGCAAGAGTCATCCCGAGTTACCGGTCGTGATACTCACCGGCTCTGTGGACTCACAATTAGAAGCCCGGCTGCTGGCGCGTGGCGCCGCCGGCTACCTGAGTAAGGGCGGCAACAGCCAGGACATGCTGCGCATGCTGCGCCAAGTGCTGGCTGGCGAAGACCCCCGACCCCGGGCCAGCCCGGCCGTCACGGCCCAGGCCATGGAGCCCAACGGGGTCACGCCGGCACCGCACCTGACGCAACGGCAAGAACAGGTGCTGGCCATGCTGCTGGCGGGCGCGTCCAACAAGCGCATCAGCGGCGAGCTGTTCATTTCAGATGAAACCACCCGCAACCACGTCAGCGCGATCCTGCGGTTTTTCAACGTCGAGTCCCGCATTCAGGCGGTGTTGGCAGCCGGCCGGCTTGGCTACACGGCAGCGCCGCCCTCCCCGGGGTCCGCGTCCTCGTTCTGAGCCGGCCCGGGTTCCAGCACCAACCGGCGCACCAGCGCACGCAGTTTGGCCGGGCGCACCGGTTTTTGCAGCAGAGTCAGCCCCACGTCGCGGGCGGCCTGCACCAAGGCGGGTGTGCTGGTGCCACTCATCAAACAGGCTGGAATCGGCCGGTTGGCAGCCGCCCGCAGTTGCCGAACGGCATCGATGCCACTCACCCAGTCGGCCAGTCGGTAGTCTGACACCAGCACGTCCGGCGAACCCTGGTCTTCGATCAGCTGCAAGGCCGCAGGCAGGCTGTCTGCCGTGCGCACCACAAAGCCCCAGCTGGTCAACAGGCTGGCCACAGCCTCGCGCGACAGGCGGTCATCCTCCAGCACCAGCGCCACCAAACCCAACGGCATAGGCAGGGGCATGGGCTCAGGCGCAGCCAACAAGGGGCGGGCCGTCCCCACCGGTGCGAGCGGCACATCAATGGTGAAACGGGTGCCACAGCCCAGGTTGGAGCGCAGCTGCACCGACAGGCCGAGCAGGCGGGCTGTCAGGTCAACAATATGCAAGCCCAGACCGAGGCCTTTGCTGTTGCTGCGGGCCGGGTTGTCGACCTGAAAATAGTCTTTGAACACGGCGGCGTGGTGTTCAGGTGCGATGCCAATACCACTGTCCCAGACCTGAATGCGGGCCAGACTACCCCCGCGCACCGGCCGGCAAGTGACCAGCACGGTGCCGTGGGGCGTGTAGGCCATGGCATTGCCCACCAGGTTCAGCAGGATGCGCTGCAACTGCGCGGCATCAGTGGTCAGCCAGACGCTGGTCGGGCGAATCCGCAGGCGCAGGCCTTTGTCTCTTGCCGTGCTGCCCGTGGCTGAACGCAATTTATCAAACAGCTCATTGAGGGCGAAGGCGCTCACCTGCACCGGGACCGCATTGGCGCTGAAGCGGGAAATATCGAGCAGGGCGTCCAGCAGTTCCTGCATGGACTGCACCGAGGCCTCCAGGTTGCCCAGCACCTGCCTGGCCTGGGGGTCGTGGGGCAGCTGCCGCAAGCGCTCGACAAACAAGCCAAGCGCATGCGCCGGCTGACGCAGGTCATGCGTGGCAGCCGCCAGAAAGCGACTCTTGGCCAGCGTGGCCTGCTCGGCTTCGTCGATCTTGGCGCGCAGGTCCCGGGTGGCATCGGCAACGCGCTGCTCCAGCTGGTCGCGCCCGACTTCCAGACCCTGCACCATCTGATTGAGGCCACGTTGCAGTTCGCGCAGTGGGTCAAGGGGCGTTTCAGGCCCGCGGGTCGACAAATCGCCCTCGCCGATGCGTTTGACCATGCGCGACATGCGCACCACCGGCTCAATGAAACCTCGGGCCAGTTGCAAGGCCAGCAGGCCACCGAACAACAGACCAGCCAGGGCGACCGAGGCGCCGGCCAACATGGCATCGGTACGCCGGTCGCTCAACCAGTCATTGGAGAATTCCAACCTCACATAACCCAACAATCCGGGCGTCGCCAAACCCGTTCCGACCCACGGCTCGTTCACGCTTTCCAGCCCGACCTGCCCGGCCCTGACCGGCTGCACCAGCACCTCACGCTCATCTGCGGCGTCCCATTGCTGCCCGGTCACCTGGTTAGCGGCAGGCCGAGTCATGGGCACAGGTCGACCTGCACTGGCCATCACCCGTCCATCCAAGGTCAAAATGGTCACGGCGCGCAGGTCGTGCTCCAGCAGGGCACCACTGGCGACCCTGAGCAGCTGGACACGGTCTTCAGCAAACAGGCCCAAGCGGCTGGCACCCGCCACTTGCAGCGCAGCCGCGCGCAAGCGCTGCTGGTGCGTATTTTGCAAGTCATTCAGGTGTAAGGCCATCAATGCCGCCACCAAGCCGAAGGCCACCAAGGCCACAGGCAGCAGCGCCGCGATCAGCATGCGGTTGCGAATACCCAAAACGACCTTCATGGCAAACCCATTGGCAGACGCAAACCGATCAGCCGGTCATTCGCATCCAGCGCCAGGCCAGTGTAGGCGGCTAAGGCCAGGCGCGAACAGGCCTGCAGCATTCCTTGTTCTTATTGACATACATCACCCCTTTGTTCCCCATTTTGCACCAAGCCACACCTTTCTTGCCTTTTTTTGGATTGACGGCTCGACCCACTTCTAGAATGGCGGCGTGACCCTCATCCTGAACATTTCCGCCTACAAGTTCGTGCCTTTGCCCGACGCCGATGCGTTGCGCGACAGCTTGCTAGCGCGCGCCACGGCCCTGCAGCTCAAGGGCACCATCCTGCTGGCCGAGGAAGGCATCAACCTGTTTTTGGCCGGGCCGGCACCGGCGGTGCAGGACTTCGTGGCGCAACTGCAGCAGGACCCGCGCTTTGCCGATCTGGCACCCAAGGAAAGCTGGTCGGCGACGCAGCCCTTCAAGAAAATGCTGGTCAAGGTCAAGCGCGAGATCATCCGCATGGACCACCCGACCATCCGGCCGGCCGACGGCCGCGCGCCGGCCGTGACTGCCGCAACGCTCAGTCGCTGGCTGGACGCCGGGGTGGACGATGCGGGCCGGCCAGTGGTGCTGCTCGACACGCGCAATGGCTTTGAGGTGGACGAGGGCACGTTTGAGGGCGCCATTGACTGGCGGCTCGACAAGTTCAGCGATTTCCCGCAAGCGCTGCTGGCGCGCCGCGCCGAGCTGCAGGACAAGACCGTGGTGAGCTTTTGCACTGGCGGTATTCGCTGCGAAAAGGCGGCGATTTTCATGCGTGAGCACAACTTGCCCAACACCTATCAGCTTGAAGGCGGCATCCTCAAGTACTTTGAGGAGACCAGCGGTGCGCATTACCGCGGCAACTGCTTCGTGTTTGACGAACGCCGCACCGTCGACACCCGGCTGGACCCCCAGCCCACAGCCCTGGCCTGACCGGGCATCCATGGATCCCCGCGTGCGCGGGAATGACAGGAGCGGGCCCGGCTTGACCGGGGCATCCATGCCCGCTTAGCGACTGAACTTTTGCGCCAGGTCGGCGATGCGCTGGCCGAACTGGCGGCCGGTTTCCAGGTCACCGGCATTCATCTCGGCGGCACCGGCGTCGCCTGGGGTCTGGGCCATCGGGCCGGCGGCCGAGGCCAGGTAGTTGACGTCGCTGCGCTGCGATGCCTTGGTGGTGTTGTAGTTGATGCCGGTGCCCGCCCAGACGCCACCGTGCTGCATGGCCAGGGTCATGAAGTAGTGCAGCGTGGAGTGCTTGTCGCCGTTCATGTTGGCGCTGTTGGTGAAGCCGCCAAAAATCTTGTCTTTCCAGGC
>CAJAXU010000663.1 GCA_903948045.1 uncultured beta proteobacterium
GTCCCACAACTGCTCGGCATTCATTTCGCCAAGACCCTTGAAGCGGCTGATGGTCCAGGCGGCTACACGCACGCCAACCATGCGCAACTTGTCCAGGATGGCGGTCAGTTCACCCTCATCGAGCGCGTAGGCCTTGGAAGCCGGTTTTTTACCGCGTGCAGGCGCATCCACCCGGAACAGCGGGGGGCGCGCCACATACACATGGCCGGTCTCGATCGGCTTGGGGAGATGCCGGAAAAACAGCGTCAGCAGCAGCACCTGGATGTGCGAGCCGACCACATCTGCTTCCGTCAGGATGCAAACCTTGCCGTAGCGCAGGCCGCTCAAGTCGGGCGTGTCGAGCGGGCCGTGCGGGTCAACCCCGATCGCCACCGCAATGTCATGAATCTCGTTGTTGGCAAAGAGGCGGACACGCTCCACCTCCCAGGTGTTGAGCACCTTGCCGCGCAGCGGCAAAATGGCCTGGCTATCCTTGTCGCGCCCCATCTTGGCGCTGCCACCGGCTGAGTCGCCCTCCACCAGAAACACCTCGTTGTGCGCCAAGTCGCGGCTCTCGCAGTCGGTCAGCTTGCCCGGCAGCACTGCCACGCCCGAGCCTTTGCGCTTTTCCACCTTTTGCCCGGCCTTTTGCCGGCTCTGCGCCGCCTTGATCGCCAGCTCGGCCAGCTTTTTGCCGTAATCGACATGCTGGTTCAGCCACAGCTCCAACGACGGCCGCACAAAGCCCGAGACCAGGCGCACCGCATCGCGCGAATTCAGCCGCTCCTTGATCTGGCCCTGAAACTGCGGATCGAGTACCTTGGCCGACAGCACATAACTGGCACGGGCAAAGACGTCTTCAGGCAGCAGCTTGACGCCCTTGGGGGCGAGCGCGTGCAGCTCGATGAAGCTTTTCACCGCCTGGAACAAGCCATCGCGCAGGCCACTCTCGTGGGTGCCGCCGGCACTGGTCGGAATCAGGTTGACATAGCTCTCGCGCACCGGCTGGCCGTCTTCGGTGAAGGCCACACACCAGGCGGCGCCCTCGCCATCGGCAAAGCTGTCGTGCTGAGCATCGGCAAAGCCCTCGCCTTCAAACAGCGGGATCACCGGCTCGCCGTGCAGCGTCTGCATCAGGTAGTCGCGCAGGCCGCCCTTGTAAACCCAGCTTTGCGTCTCTTTGGCTTTCTCGTTCACCAGCGTCACGGTGACGCCCGGCATCAGCACCGCCTTGCTGCGCAGCAGGTGCACCAGCTCGGCCATCGGCAGGTTGGGGCTTTCAAAGTAGCGGGCATCGGGCCAGACCCGCACCGTGGTGCCGGACTTGCGGTCGCCCTCTGCGGCCTTGCGCGATTGCAGCGGCTCGATCACGTCACCGCCCGAAAACGCCAGCTGCGCCACCTGGCCCTCGCGGTAGGTGGTGACCTCCAGCCGCTTGGCCAGCGCGTTGGTGACGCTGACGCCCACGCCATGCAGACCGCCTGAAAAGCTATAGGCGCCGCCCTGCCCTTTGTCAAACTTGCCGCCGGCATGCAGCCGGGTAAACACCAGTTCGATCACCGGCGCGTTTTCTTCGGCGTGCAAGCCAAACGGGATGCCACGCCCGTCGTCCTCGATGCTGACGGCGCCGTCCGCATGCAAGACCACGCGGATTTTCTTGCCATGCCCAGCCAGCGCTTCGTCCGCGGCGTTGTCGAGCACCTCCTGAATCACATGCAGGGGGTTGTCGGTGCGGGTGTACATGCCCGGGCGCTGCTTGACGGGCTCCAGCCCCTTGAGCACGCGGATCGACGATTCAGAGTATTCGACGCTGGGTTTGACGGCCATAGCGGCGGATTGTAGTGCGAAGCAGGCTCAAAGCTGTATGAATTCACAGCCATGCCACACCAAGGCGACAGGGGCCCCGGGCCCCACCGCATCAGATTAGCTACATTTGCTGCATGAGCAACCCGACCAAATCACTGTCCACCAACCAGGTCTTGCTGTGTGGCGCCTGCATCCTGACGCTGTCCATGGGCATCCGCCACGGCTTTGGCCTGTGGTTACAGCCCATCACCCAGACTCAGGGCTGGACCCGCGAGACATTTGCCTTTGCCATCGCCATCCAGAACCTGGCCTGGGGGGTGTTCGGTATCTTTGCGGGCATGGTGTCCGACCGCTTTGGTGCGTTTCGGGTGATTGTGGTTGGTGCCCTGTGTTACGCACTGGGCCTCTTCGGTATGGCGCACGCTAGCACGCCCTTGCAGTTCACGATTTCGGCGGGGGTGCTGATTGGCATGGCGCAGGCTGGCACCACCTATGCGGTGATTTATGGGGTGATCGGTCGCAATGTGCCCGCCGAGCGGCGCTCTTGGGCCATGGGCATTGCGGCGGCAGCTGGCTCGTTTGGCCAGTTTCTGATGGTGCCGGTAGAAGGCTTTTTGATCGAACGCCTGGGGTGGCAACAGGCCTTGACGGCCCTAGCCCTGGCGGTGCTGGTGGTGGTGCCGCTGGCGCGCTGGCTGCGCGAACCCGGTTTTGCCGGCGGTGCGCCGGCCCAGCGCGAGCAGAGCATCTGGCAGGCAGTGCAAGAAGCGTTCCGCTACCGCAGTTTCCAGTTGTTGATGGCAGGCTATTTTGTGTGTGGTTTTCAGGTGGTCTTCATCGGCGTCCACCTGCCGAGCTACCTGAAGGACCATGGTCTGTCGCCGCAGGTCGCCAGCTATGCGCTGGCGCTGATCGGGCTGTTCAACATTGTGGGCACCTATGGCGCCGGCATGCTGGGACAACGTTTGCCCAAGAAGAACATCCTGGCCTTCATCTACTTGGCACGGGCTGCCGCTATTGCCCTGTTCTTGCTGGCGCCGTTGTCGCCGGCCAGCGTCTATGTGTTTGCCTCCGTGATGGGCCTGCTCTGGCTGTCTACCGTACCGGTGACCAACGCCACCGTAGCGCAGATTTTTGGCGTGGCGCATTTGTCGATGCTGAGTGGCTTTGTCTTCTTCAGTCACCAGATCGGCTCTTTCCTGGGCGTCTGGCTGGGTGGCTATCTGTATGACAAGACCGGCAGCTATGACGTGGTCTGGTACGTCGCGATCGCGCTGGGCGTGTTTGCCGCACTGGTCAACCTGCCCATCAAGGAAGCCGCCATCGCGCGCCCATCCTCACCCTTGCGGACGGCGGGTGCATGAAGCGCTGGTCGACCTGGGTCAGCACAGGCCTGGCGGTGGCCGTGCTGTTGGCGGTCTTTTCACTCTACACCCGGCCTGATTTTTTGCTGACGGTGGCCAACCAGCTCTGGTTTTGTTTTTAATGATTTTGGCCTCTAGACCCCGTGGATATTGATGGTGACGCTATGAAAAATATAGCACACGGCGGGCTTGCGCCGTCCGACTGGGTGGTGCGCTGGGCGCCGCTGCTGCGCCCTGGGGGCTCGGTGCTGGACGTGGCCTGCGGCCAGGGCCGGCATGTGCGTTGGTTGGCAGCGCGTGGCCACGCCGTCACCGGCATCGACCGCTCGGAGGCCGCCCTGGCCGGTCTGGCCGGTGTGGCCGAGGCGGTGCTGGCCGACATCGAAAATGGCCCTTGGCCGCTGCTGCAGGCCGGGCAGCCACGCCAGTTTGACGCCGTGGTGGTCACCAATTACCTGTGGCGGCCGCTGCTGCCCACCCTGGCTGCCAGCGTGGCGCCAGGCGGCCTGCTGATTTACGAGACCTTTGGCGCAGGCAACGAGAGCGTGGGACGGCCGACCAATCCGGACTTCCTGTTGCGGCCCGGGGAGCTTCTGTCCAGCTTTGCAGATTGGCGCGTGATCGGTTTCGAGGATGGGTTTCTGCCACAGCCCGAGCGTTTTGTTCAGCGCCTGTGTGCGGTGCGGCCCGGCGGTCCGGTGGGGGTACTGCCGCCACGCTACCCGCTCTCGTTAGAATCCGGGCTCACTCTTCCCCTTTACAACCCATGAGTACTTCATTCAGCCCCATCCGTGGCAGCATCGTGGCCCTGGCCACACCCATGCACGACGATGGCAGCGTGGACTACCCCTGCTTGCGTCGGCTGATCGACTGGCACATCGCCGAGGGCACCGACTGCATTGGTGTGGTCGGTACCACCGGTGAATCACCCACAGTGACCGTCGATGAGCATTGCGAAATCATCCGGGTCTCGGTGGAGCAGGCCGCCGCCCGGGTGCCCATCATGGCCGGCTGTGGCGCCAACTCCACCGCTGAGGCGATCGAGCTGACCCGCTTTGCCAAAAAGGTTGGCGCCAACTGCCAGCTGCAAGTGGTGCCCTACTACAACAAGCCGACCCAAGAGGGTCAGTACCTGCATTTCAAAGCCATTGCCGAGGCGGTAGATCTGCCCATGGTGCTGTACAACGTGCCCGGCCGCTCGGTGGCTGACATGGCGCACGACACCGTGCTGCGCCTGGCGCAGGTGCCCGGTATCGTCGGCATCAAGGAAGCCACCGGCAACATCGACCGCGCCCAGTGGCTGATCCGCGAGGCACCGGCCGGCTTCTCGATTTACTCGGGTGACGACCCCACGGCAGTCGCCCTGATGCTCTGTGGTGGTCATGGCAATGTCAGCGTCACGGCGAACGTGGCGCCCCGCCTCATGCACGAGCTGTGTGTCGCGGCCATCGCCGGTGACCGGCAACGCGCAATGGCCTTGCAATTCCAGTTGCTGCCACTGCACAAGCACCTCTTTGTCGAAGCCAATCCGATCCCGGTGAAATGGGCCATGGCCCGCATGAACCTGTGCGGCGGCACCCTGCGCCTGCCGATGACGCCGTTGACTGCCGCCAACGAGGCGGCCGTGCAAGGGGCGCTGAGCGCTTGCGGTCTGCTTTGACTTGCCGGCAACGGCCTGTATTTACTGCTGAAGGTTTGCTCGTGAATTCTTTTTCCAAACTGGCTTGGCTGAGCCTGTCGCTGGTTCTTTCGGCCTGCTCGGTACTCGACAGCGACAAGATTGACTACAAAAGTGCGGCCAAAGCCACCGCGCTTGAAGTGCCGCCAGACCTGACCCAACTGGCGCGCGAGTCACGCTACCTGGTGCCCGGCGCCACTGTGATGGCATCCAGCCAGGCAGTCACTCAGCCCAGCCAGACCGTGACGACCGCGGTGGCGGTCTTGGGTGATGTGCGTATTGAACGCGCCGGCAACCAGCGCTGGCTGGTCGTTGGTAGGCCGGCGGATGCACTATGGCGTCCGGTCAATGACTTCTGGAAGGAAAACGGCTTTGTGTTTACCCTGGAGCAGGCAAACCTGGGGATCATGGAGACCGATTGGGCCGAAAACCGCGCCAAAATTCCGCAGGATTTCATCCGAAACGCTTTGGGCAAGGTACTGGATTCCCTTTACTCCAGTGGGGAACGGGATAAATTCCGAACCCGGCTCGAGCGCAATCCCAACGGCGGCACCGACATCTTTATCAGCCATCGGGGCATGGTCGAGACCTACACCGACGCTTCAAAAACCAACACCGTGTGGCAGCCACGTGCCGCCGACCCGGAGCTTGAAACCGAGTTTTTGCGGCGGCTGATGGTCAAGCTCGGCGCCACGCAGGAGCAAGCCAAGACGGCGCTCGTGACAGCGCCCAGCACCAAGAGTTCCCGCGTGGCCACCGTCAATGGGCAGACAGTGCTGGAACTTGATGCGGACTTCGACCGCGCCTGGCGCCGCGTCGGCCTGTGCTAGACCGTACCAACTTCACCATCGAGGATCGGGATCGCAGCAAGGGCCTCTACTTTGTGCGCTATGTCGAACCCTCAGCCGACAAGGGTGAGCCAGGGTTCTTCAGCAAATTGTTCAGTCCCAGTAAGGCCGATGCTGCTCTCCTGAAATTGCGAATCGCCATCGTCAGCCAGGGTGTAGCGAGCACCGTCTCGGTCCAAAATGCGACCGGCGCAGCCGACAACTCGCCCAATGCCCAGCGCATCCTGAAAGTCATCGCCGAAGACCTGCAATAAGCCACCCGGATGCTGCGGTTCCGCAATCTGGGCAGCGGCAGCACCGGCAATGCCACTGTGGTAGAGGCTCATGGCCCCTCGGGGGTCACGCGACTGCTGGTCGACTGCGGGCTCAAACCACGCCAACTGGCGCATGGGCTGGCGCAGGCCGGCCTGGCTGCCAGTCAAATTGATGCGGTATTTGTCACCCACGAGCATGGGGACCACATCGGTTGCGCCGAGAGTTTCATCCGCCGCCAGCGCAAGCCGCTGTGGATGAGCCAGGGCACCCACACCGCCATTGGCGCGCCAGACCTCGGCGACATGCTGCACTTCGCGCGCGATGGCGTGGCCCTGCAACTGGGGGACCTGCAACTGATGCCGTTCACCGTACCGCACGATGCACACGAGCCCCTGCAACTGGTCTGTTCCGATGGTGTGGCGCGCTTAGGCATCCTGACGGATCTGGGACACGCCACCGCGCACGTGCTACATCATCTGCGCGGTTGCCACGCGCTGTTGCTGGAGTGCAACCACGACGCAGCACTGCTATCAGGCTCCAGCTACCCCGAATTTCTGAAGCAACGCATTGCCGGTCGACAGGGCCACCTATCGAACCAGCAAGCGGCCGACATCGCCCGGGCAGTCAACCACGCTGCCTTACGGCTTGTGGTGGCGGCCCATTTGAGCGAGCGTAACAACCGGCCCGCCCTGGCGCAACAGGCACTGGGCGACGCGCTGGGTCGGGAACACGCCGCCATCGGTGTCGCAGACCCGTTGCGAGGGACCGACTGGCTGCCGGTCTAAGGCCTACCTGTGCAGCTGGGCTTACGCCGCCTCAGGCGCGCGCGCCCAAAGAAAAAGCCACCTCGTTCTATATGGCATAAAAATGATACTATTTAAGCGTGAGTGAGTGAAAAACTCACCGAAATTAATAGTAATAGTACTAATGGCTGTTCGCGCCGATTGAATATTGACCCATCCTGCCGATTCAAGA
>CAJAXU010000664.1 GCA_903948045.1 uncultured beta proteobacterium
ATCGGGCAGTCGGCCATCAAGACCCAAGAGGTGATCACCTCCGCGCTGGGCGGCATTTTGTTCATCGACGAGGCCTATGCCCTGGCCCATGGCGACGACGAGCGTGATTTTGGCCGTGAGGTGATCGACACCCTGCTCAAGTCCATGGAGGACCACCGCGAGGAACTGGTGGTGATTGCCGCCGGCTACACCGAGCCGATGACGCACTTCATCAACAGCAACCCGGGCCTGCGGTCACGCTTCAACCATTACATTGAGTTCGACGACTACCCGCCAGAAGACCTGCTGGGCATCTTTGAGGTGTTTGGCCGTGATGCCAGCTACACACTGGAGGCCAGCGCCCGCACCGCCTTGCTGGAAAGCCTGAATGTGCAATACGCGGCAGGCCAAACCACCGACAACGGCCGCTTTGTGCGCAATGTGTTCCAGCGCTGCCTGGAGCTGCAGGCCAACCGGCTGGCGAGTGCTGGGGTGTCTGTCGGCCCCGATCTGAACCTGCTCACCACCCCCGATGTGGACGCCGCCCTGGCAGAAGTGCTGGCCGACCGCGCCCGCCTGGTGGGCTGATCTGACATTCCTACCCAAGCCCCTGACCCCTACCTTATGAACCTTGACCAATTGCAGCAACTCGACGGTGCTGCGCTCGACGCCCAGTACAACAACCGCGCCCTGGTGCCTGATTTTGCCGACCACTTGGCGCGCTGGACGGTGGACTCGGCCCAGGCCCGCACCCAGCCCTGCACGCTGGACCTGGCCTACGGTGCCGGTCCCAGTGAGTCACTGGATATTTTCCCGGCCGCTGGTACGCCCCCGGCTGGCGGGGCGCCGGTGCTGGTTTTCTTGCACGGCGGCTACTGGCGCGGCCTGGACAAGGCCGACCATTCCTTTGTAGCGCCGCCGTTCACCCAAGCCGGCGCCTGCGTGGTGGTGCCCAATTACGCGCTGTGCCCGGCGGTGACGGTACCGCAGATCGTGCTGCAAATGGTGCAGGCCCTGGCTTGGACCTGGCGCCATGTGGCCGAGCACGGCGGTGATCCGAACCGCATCACCGTGGCCGGCCATTCGGCGGGCGGCCACTTGGCGGCCATGCTGTTGGCCTGCCAGTGGCAACGCTGGGCAGCTGACTTGCCAACCCGGCTGGTGCGTAATGCCTTGTCGATCTCGGGTTTGTTTGAGCTCGACTCGATTCGCCGCACGCCGCACCTGCAAATCGATCTGCGCCTGACACCAGCCCAGGCCCGCAAATCCAGCCCGGCCTGGCTGCCGTCACCAGGAGTAGCGGCCAGCCGTGGCCAGCTGTACTCGGTGGCCGGCGGCGACGAGAGCCCGGCCTTTTTGCTGCACAACCGGCTGATCCGCCAGGCCTGGGGCCGTCGCGTGGTGCCGGTGTGCGAGGTGATGCCGGGCCTGAACCACTTCAGCATGCTGGGCGCACTGGCCCAGCCCGGCAGCCGGGTGAATCAACTGGCGCTGGCGCTGCTGGCAAACCATGGTTGAGCCTATCGCCAGCAGCGCCATCCCGCTGCGCCATTTCAGCGAACCCACCACCGATTACTGGCAAAGCATTCTGCCCGCTGATGCAACGGGCGCAGCACAAGGCCCCTGGCGGTTTGGCTACCCGGCGCGCCTGCCCGACGGCCGGGTGTTGATGTTGCCGATCCGCCAGCTGGGGGCCGACCCGGCGCAGGCGGTGGCCTCCCTGCTAGTCAACCATGCGGCCATGCCCGTGGTGCAGACCCTGGGCGAGATGCTGGCCGAGGCCCTGCGACCGTTCTCGCCCGATCTGTTGATTGGCTTGCCAACGCTGGGTTTGTCTTTGGCGCCCATTGTGGCCGCGGCCTTGGGTCATACGCGCTACTTGCCTATGGGCTACTCGCGCAAGTTCTGGTACGACGACACCCTGTCAACGCCGGTCCAGTCGATCACGTCACCCACCCCCGGCAAGCGGGTGTACCTGGATCCCCATTTGCTGCCGCTGCTGGCGGGCAAGCGGCTGGTGATCATCGACGACGCGCTGAGTACCGGCACCACCATGGCGGCCGCCTGGGATCTCGTCACGGCACTGGGCGGCGATGTGGTGGGCTGTGGCGTGGCCATGTGCCAGGGCCGTCGTTGGGCCGACCGGCTCGGCCCGGCTCGCAGTGCCCTGGTGGCCAAGGTGTTTGACAGCCCGCTGTTGCAAGCCGTGCCCGAGGGCTGGGTCATCAGGGCTTGATCAGAGCTGCGCGCAAGCGATCAAACTCGGCGGCGAAGCGGCTGCGCCAGTCCCGTCGGGTGGCGTCGTCCAGCCAGGCGCCGTCCAGGCCGTTAAGCATAAAGCCACGCAGGTCGTCCAGCGAGAAGCCAAAGTCACGCACCATCATGTGCCAGCTTTGCGTGGGCGTGACCAGGTGCAGGGTGGGGTCATCGGTATTCGGGTGCACCTTCAAGCCCAGGCCAGGCATGCGGCGAATCGGATGGTCCAGTGCCCAGCGCTCGGGTGCCAAGGTTCGCAAGTAAAACGAGTTGGTCGGCACCACCGTGAAGACGATGCCGCTATCGGCACAGCGCCGGGCAAAGTCTGGTTGGTCGACGACCGTGTAGCCGTGGTCGATGCGGTCCACTTTGAGCAGCTCGACGGCGGTCTGCACGTTGGTCCAGGGCATGCCGAATTCGCCCGCATGGGCTGTGGTCTTGAGGCCAGCGCGGCGCGCGTCGGCGTAGGCTTGCGCAAACATCTCGGGCGGCCGGTTGACCTCGCTGTAGTCGATGCCGATGCCCAGGACTTCGGGCCGCCGGTGCTCGGTGACCCAGCGCACCATCTGCACCGCCTCTTCGGGCGAGGCTTCGCGGTCAATGGCGGCAATCAGCCAGCCCTGAATGCCGTGGTCGGCCCGCGCGTCATGGATCGCCCGCGCGATGGCATCGAGCGCCTGTGGGTAGGCGATGCCCGAGTCGCGGGCGGTGCCGGTTGGGTTCCAGGAAAACTCGGCGTGCCGCACGTTGTGGGCGGCGGCATCCTCCAAATACTCGTAGACCAGGCGGTACAGGTCGTCCGGGCTGGCAATCAAGTGCGAATCGAGCGCACGCAGCGCCTTGAGCACCCCGACCGGCTTGTCGCCCCGAATGTAAAACGCGTTGGCTTCTTGCTCGGTCAGCGGCA
>CAJAXU010000665.1 GCA_903948045.1 uncultured beta proteobacterium
CCCAATCGGGCAATGCGGTGTAGTGAAGATGGTGCGGGCCGGCCCACATATAGGTGAAAATCAGCGCCCAGAAATGCACCACCGACAGCCGGTACGAATACACCGGGCGCTCGGCCTGCTTGGGGATGAAGTAGTACATCATCCCCAGGAAGCCGGCGGTCAGGAAAAAGCCCACCGCGTTGTGGCCGTACCACCACTGCACCATGGCGTCCTGCACCCCGGCATAGGCCGAGTAGGACTTCATCAGCCCGGCCGGCATGGCCGCGCTGTTGACCAGGTGCAGCAGCGCCACTGCGATGATGAAGGCGCCAAAAAACCAGTTGGCCACATAAATGTGGCGCACCTTGCGCGTGCCCACCGTGCCGAAGAACACCACCGCAAACGAGACCCAGACCAGGGTGATCAGGATGTCGATCGGCCACTCCAGTTCGGCGTACTCCTTGCCCTGGGTGTAGCCCAGCGGCAGCGAGACGGCAGCGGCAAGAATGACCAATTGCCAGCCCCAGAAGGTGAACGACGCCAGCTTGTCGCTGAACAGGCGCACATGGCAGGTGCGCTGCACCACGTAATAAGCCGAGGCGAATAGGCCGCAGCCGCCAAAGGCAAAGATCACGGCATTGGTGTGCAGCGGGCGCAAGCGCCCGTAACTGAGCCAGGGGATGCCGAAATTGAGCTCGGGCCAGGCCAGTTGGGCTGCGATGATCACGCCGACCAGCATGCCAACCACCCCCCAGACCACGGTCATGATGGCAAATTGCCGCACAACCTGGTCGTTGTAGGTGCTTGCCTGCGCGTTAGGAAATACCATATTCACCTCTTCTTGATTCGCTGCTCTGCAGTGTGTTGCGGAACACACGCCCCTGATTTGACGCACGTCAACGACCTGCAACAATCCTTCATGGGTCCTTTAATATCCGCTCACCCTCCCCCTCGATGTCGTCAAATTGGCCACGGTAGATAGCCCACCACAGGCCGCCCAGAATGAAAAACACGAGGATCACCGAAAGCGGGATCAGCAAATAGAGAATGTCCATCAGCTGGCCACCTGCGCCCGCTGACGCGCCAGGCGCAGCGCATTCAGCACCACCAACAATGAACTGGCGGCCATGCCCAGGCCGGCGGCCCAAGCGCTCAGGAGGCCCGCCACCGCCAGTGGCACACAGACTGCGTTGTACAGGGCCGCCCAGGCCAGGTTTTGTCGGACAACGCGTACCGTTCGCCGGGCCAGCAGCACGGCATGCACCACCGCCCCCAGCTGCCCCCCCGGCACCACAAAATCGGCCTTGGCTTGCGCCAGCGGAACCGCTTGTCCAAAAGCGAACGACACCTGGGCGCCAGCCAGTACCGGGCCATCATTGAGGCCATCGCCGACCATCGCCACACGGCGGCCGGCCTGCTGCTCACGCTGCAGAAAATCGAGTTTGTTTTGCGGCGTGCAGGCGCCGGCATGTGCCGTGATCCCCAGTGCCTGGGCCACCCTGGCCACTGCCTCGGGCAAGTCGCCCGACAACAGGTGGACCGAGACGCCAGCAGCCTGCAGGGCCTGTACGGTAGCGCGCGCATCCGCTCGCAGGTCTTCCTGCAAATCGAATGTGGCGAGCCAGCCCTGGGCGTCAGCCAAGAACACCTGCAGCAGGCCGCCCACTGGCGATGCCACACCACAGAACGCGGCGGAACCCAGACGCAGGTCAATTGCCGCACGCCCGTCAAGCGCCCGGCTAACCCGTGCTGCCACACCGCCGCCCGCAGTTTCTGTCGCTTCTAGCGCCAGCCAGCCCGTTTGACCGGCCAAGGCGGGCGCGCTAGTGGCCGCAGTCACCAGCGCGCGTGACACCGGGTGCAGCGAATGCCGAGCCAGCGCCGCTGCCTGCGCCAGTGCCTGCGCCGCGCTGATCCCGGCACGGACCTGGGTTGCGGCCAGCACCAGGCCGTCGTGTGTGAGCGTGCCAGTCTTGTCAAATATCACGGTATCCACTGTGGCGAGGGTCTCAAAAGCGTCAAGCCGGCGCACCAGCACCCCCCGCCGCGCCAAAGCGCCAGCGGCCGCCAGCATGGCCGCCGGTGTGGCGAGCGACAGCGCACAGGGACAGGTCACCACCAGCACCGCCACCGCCACCATCAGCGCGTGGCCGGGGTCCTGACGCCACCAATAAGCGCAGGCCAAAGCGGCTGCAGCCAGCACCGCCAGCAAGAAGGGGCGAGCGATGCGGTCGGCCAGTCGGGCCAACCTGGGCCGACTGGCCGAGACGCTCTCCATCAGGGCCACGATACGGGCAAAGCGCGTGTCAGGGCCGACCTGGACCACCCTGACCTGCACGACCGACAGCAGGTTGTGGCTGCCGGCAATCACCGCGCTGCCGGGGCCACGCTGTACCGGGTAGGACTCGCCAGTCAGCAGCGACTCGTCGACCCGGGTGTCGCCCAGCAGCAGCTCGCCATCGGCCGCAAAGGCTTCGCCCGGCAGCACCTGCATCACATCGCCGGGCTGCAAGCGTCGTACCGGCACCCGTTCAAAGTCGCCCTGCGGTGTGCGGCGCGCCACGCTATCGGGCAAACGGTTCATCAAGGCCTCCAGCGCGCCGGCGGTCTGGTCGCGCAACCGCAGCTCCAGCCAGCGGCCGAACAGCAAAAAGGTCACGAACATGGTGAGTGAATCAAAATAGACTTCAGCGCCAAAGATGCCTTCGGGCTCAAAAGTCCCGGCGCTGCTGACACCAAAGGTGATCAGCATGCCCAAGGCCACCGGCAGGTCCATGCTGATGCGGCGCTGGGCCAGGTCCCGCAAGGCACTGCTGAAAAACGGCCCGCAGGAAAACAGCAGAACCGGCAGTGTCAACACCCAGGAAGCCCAGCGCAGCAACTGCGACATTTCGGCCGATAACTCACCCTGCGAGGCCACATAGGCCGGGTAGGCGTACATCATGACCTGCATCATGCACAGGGCCGCCACCAGCAGCCGCCACAGCGCAGTGCGCGATTCGCCCAACCGGCGCGCCCGGGCCGCAGCGTCGTTGGCCGGCACGGCCCGATAGCCTGCCGCTCGCACAGCCTGCATCCAGCGCGAGGGCTGGACTTGCTCTGCCGA
>CAJAXU010000666.1 GCA_903948045.1 uncultured beta proteobacterium
CATGAATGGTGTTCGGGTCGGGTCGGCTGGCCCGGTAGGGACGCCCCAAGTCAC
Source organism: uncultured beta proteobacterium (assembly GCA_903948045.1). Taxonomy (GTDB): domain Bacteria; phylum Pseudomonadota; class Gammaproteobacteria; order Burkholderiales; family Burkholderiaceae_C; genus Rhodoferax. Next base: position 55 of record CAJAXU010000666.1, read on the forward strand.
ACGACCTGGGGCCCCTCCCGGCTGTTACAGCCGGGAGGGGCAAGCGCTACTTATTTTTTAGCGGGTTCGTCAGGCTTCTTGTCGTTGCCTTCGATGTACGGGCTCCACGGCTTGGCCTTGACCGGGCCGGGCGTCTTCCAGACCACATTGAACTGGCCGTCCGCCTTGACTTCACCAATGAACACCGACTTGTGCAGGTGGTGGTTCTTCTCGTCCATCTTGCTCACAATGCCGCTGGGTGCCTTGAAGGTCTGGCCGGCCATGGCCGCAATCACCTTGTCGACGTTGGTGGACTTGGCTTTTTCGACGGCCTGCTTCCACATGTTGATACCAATGTAAGTGGCTTCCATCGGGTCGTTGGTCAGCGCCCTATCCTTGTGGCCGGCGATGTTTTTGGCCTTGGCATAGGCCGACCATTTCTTGATGAATTCGTCATTGCTCGGGTTCTTGATCGACTGGAAGTAGTTCCAGGCCGCCAGATGGCCGACCAGTGGCTTGGTGTCCACGCCACGCAACTCTTCCTCACCGACCGAGAAGGCCACCACCGGCACGTCCTTGGCTTTCAGACCGGCGTTGCCGAGTTCCTTGTAGAAGGGCACGTTGGAGTCACCATTGATGGTGGAGACCACGGCCGTCTTGCCACCGGCCGCAAATTTTTTGACATCAGCCACGATGGTCTGGTAGTCGGAGTGGCCAAACGGGGTGTACTTCTCGTCGATGTCGGTGTCTTTGACGCCTTTGGACTTGAGGTAAGCGCGCAAGATCTTGTTGGTGGTGCGCGGGTACACGTAGTCGGTACCCAGCAACACCCAGCGCTTGGCGCCGCCGCCGTCTTTGCTCATCAGGTAGTCCACAGCCGGAATGGCTTGCTGGTTGGGCGCCGCGCCAGTGTAAAACACGTTCTTGGACAGCTCTTCACCTTCATACTGCACCGGGTAGAACAGCAGACCGTTGAGTTCCTCGACCACCGGCAGTACCGACTTGCGCGACACCGAGGTCCAGCAGCCAAAGATCACATCCACCTTGTCCTGGGTCAGCAGTTGCTTGGTCTTCTCAGCGAACAGCGGCCAGTTAGAGGCCGGGTCCACCACCACAGCTTCCAGCTTTTTGCCCAGCAGCCCGCCTTTGGCGTTGATCTCGTCAATCGCCATCAACACGGTGTCTTTCAACACGGTTTCCGAGATGGCCATGGTGCCCGACAGGCTGTGCAGGATGCCGACTTTAATGGTGTCGGCAGCGAATGCTGGCACGGCCGACAGGCCCGACAGCGCGACGGCAGCAGTGAGTGCCTTGAGGGTAAAACGACGTTGCATAGTGTGCTTCTCCAGGAGTTGAAAAACCAGGTCGTCGCGTCTGGGTTAACAACTTGCCAAGCCCTTGGTGCGACGATGGTTTGACTTTAGTCAGGGGCACTGTTTCAGGGAATACGCCGGGTGGCGTATGGTCGATTCGGACGCAGTCGTCGGCGTCTTACAGAGGGCAGTGTCAGTCTGGCAAATCGATCACAGACGCCAGGCTCAGGCCAGCCGGGGCCTGGTAATCGGCCACCAACCAGGCCCGCATTGGGTCGCTGGCCACCCCTTGCAACAGACCCAGCACAAACCGGATGGACGGCTGATCCAGAGCGGCAAACGGGTCGTCCAGCAGCGTGAGTGCAGCACCTGCGGCAAAGGCGGCGGCCACCCAGACCTTGCGCTTTGAACCCGTCGACAACATGTACATGGGCTTCTGCCAATGCGGCCCCAAGCCTAAGCCATCGATGAGCGCGGGCAAACCCGCGTGGTCAAAATCGGCATGGCGCGCAGGCAGAGTGGCCAGGTAGGCCTCTGGTGTGATCTGGTCCAGGCCACTGGCCTGGTGGTCCACTCGAAACACCTGCGCTCGGTAGGCAGAGGGCTGCTCTCTCAGGCTGATGCCTTGCAGCCACAGCGCGCCTGCATCGCTGGCCAGCTCCCCAGCCAGCAGGCGCAGCAGCGTGGTTTTGCCACTGCCGTCGCCGCCACGCACCAGGCTCAGGCCCGCCGGCAGCTCGAACGACAGCTGGTGGAACAGGCGGCGCTGCGGGTAGGCATAGCCCAGGTCTTGCGCCCGCAAAACAATGGCTGGCATGGTGTGCAGGCCCTCAGTAATGCGGCGGCAGGTCGTCGCCAGGCTGGCGCGTGACCGCCTGGCCGGCCTCAGGCTGCCGCTCGCGCAGCGCCCGGACCTCGTGAATCAGGGCGTCGATCTGCTGCTGCTGGCGCACGATCACCTGGTCGAGCTGATCCAGCTGGTCTTCAGAAAAGGCGGCCTTGACCTCCAGGTTGGTCAGGCGCTGCTCATGGTCGGGGTGGGGTGTCATGGCGCTATTGGACCTGACGCCGGCGCTCGCGCAGCATAAACAGGTACAAGCCCTCCACCTTCTCGCGCGCCCAAGGCGTTTTACGCAGGAATTTGAGGCTGGACGCGACACTGGGCTCGTGGCTGAAGCAGCGCACCGGCACGCGCTCAGCCAGTCCTGGCCAGTCGTAATGTGCCGCCAACTCGGTCACGATGGCTTCCAGCGTCAGGCCATGCAGAGGATTGCGGGGCTGGCGGGGAGCAAGCACAGGTGAAGGCGCGGGAGGGGTGTC
>CAJAXU010000667.1 GCA_903948045.1 uncultured beta proteobacterium
GACTGGCATGCTCGGTCGCCAGCCGGGTGCGGATGCGGCTGCCCAGCGGGATCAACTCCTCGCGGCGCAGCTTGTCGATCAGGCGGGCGTCCCCGGCAAGCACCACGCACAGCAGCGGCTGGGAGTCGAAGCGGGCACTGGCCATCAGGCGCAACTCGCACAGCGCTGCCGGGCTCATCTCCTGCGCTTCATCGACGAGCAGCACCGCCCGGACACGCGTGGTCTCCAGGTGCGCCAGCCAGCGCTCTCGCAAGCTCTTGAAGCCGCCCCAGCGGTTGTGTGGTCGCAGCGGCACGGCGAAGATGTCGCCGAGCTCGCGGTACAGGTCGCCCAGGCTGCTCTGCGGGTGGTTGATGACGCCCACGGTGACGTCGGGGATACGCGCCAGACGCTCTGCCAGCAGGCGCAGCGCCACGCTTTTGCCGGTGCCTGGGTCGCCGTGGATCATCGCGAAGCCGCCTTCGCGGATCTGCGCGTGCTCAATGCGCCAGCAGAAGTTCTCCAGCTTCGGGGGAACGTAGATCGCCTCGGTGGGCAATTCTGGTGAGAAGGGATTCCACTTCAGCCCATACAGGGCCAGGAGTCGTTGGTTCATGTGGGGTCTGCCTCGGGCGGGTTGACGGTCGAGTTGATGGTGGGCGTGGGCTCGGCCGCAGGCAGGTAGGCCGGCGGCATGCCAGTGGCGGCGTACTCGGCGAGCAACTCGCGCAGCAGCGGCGCCATGCCCGTGGGCGGCAGCGCCGACAAGTCCTGTCCCACGGGGTCGAGCCGTCGGCGCTGGCCGTTGGCGTTGGCGGCCTTGTCCAGGGGCTTGATCGGGCACAGCACAACGCCCGTGCGCCCATCGACCAGGTCGACCCGGCTAAAGTCCCAGCGCGCATAGCGAACATGCACCACGCTGAGATGGCGCAGCCGGGACGGGATCTCGAAGCGGGTGCCGCCCAGGCTGAGTGTGCCGTCGGCACGGCGCGCGCGGCGTTGCACCTCGATGCGGAAGGCGTCCGTCAGCACGCCTGAGTCGGGACATTTGCGCGCCACCGACGGCCCCGCCAAGTAGCGCGCCAGCGGCGTATCCTTGAGCTCGGTGTGCACCGTGCGGTGGTATTCCTGCTCGACCCATGCCTGGGTAGACTCGTTGAGCAACTCCAGCGTCAAGGTCTGCTCGCCCTCGAGCATGGCCATCAGCCGGCCCTCGACGCGGCCCCAGAACGACTCCTGCTTGGCGTTTTGATAGGGTGAATAAGGTAGCGTCGTCTGGTGCACGACACCCAGCGTGGCCAGGCCGGTGGTGACCTCCTCGCTGAGCATGGCCGCGCCGTTGTCGGTCATCAGCGCGCGCGGCAGGCCGCGCTTCATGAACGCCTGGCTCAGGCCGTGCACCAGGCTGTGCGCCGTCTCGTCGAGGTACCACTGCAGGTGGCAGACCAGGCGCGAACGGTCATCGATGACGCCCAGCAGCATCGGCTTGACCCAGGCGCCGGCGCGGGTGAGCACCTTGCGCGAGGCGTGGTGGAAGTCCAGGTGCCAGAGCGCGCCGACATGCTCGACCTCGAAGCTGCGAACCTCGAGTTGTTCCAGGCGATCACGGGCCGCTACGGCGCCCTCGGTCGCTCGCTTCGGCCGCGCCTGACGGTGCATGCCCTGGGCGAGCAGATAGCGCCGCACCGTCGCGTACGAGGCCACGGGCGAATCACCCTCCTTGCAAGCCACGCGCAGATTGTCCAAGTGCAACTGCGCCGTCCAGCCCGGATGTTCGCGATACTGCAGCGTCAGCAGGCGAACAGCCACCGGCGTCAGACTCGGGAAGCCGCCCTCGTCGCCGCGCAGGCCGTCCTTGAGTGCGGCCACCGGATCGCCCGCGCGCCGGGCCCGGTAGTACCAGCGCTCGATGGTCGACGCGCCGAAGCGCATGTCCAGGCCCGAGACGGGGTGGCGCCAGGTCTTGGCAGCCAGGCAAAGAAAGGCGGCACCCAACTGCCGGGGCGCGGGCGGGGCGGCCATCAGCGGGCCGATGACGGAGAAGCGCAGGCGCGCCCATCGATCACGTTCAGGGGGATCGGCAATTTTGTTCAATGCAGGCTCCAGATGCGGCCCCACCGGCGGTGCGACTCGACTGGTGCCAAGGCTAGGCAGCCTCGCCGTGCCTGGCTACGTGCATGTTCTGCGGATGATCAGCCAGCCTCGTTCAGTGTGATCGCGGCGGGCTGCCCACGCCCGACTGTGACAGGGCTGAGCCAGACCAGCAGATGCACCAGCGCCTCGGGGAGCAGGCCAGAAAAACGCGTGATCAACTCGCCCGGGAGCTGCGCTTCAGGCACCGGTGGCATGAACTGCGCGCACGTCGCCCGCCACAGCGGCGTCTGCGGGAATCGCTCTCGCCACCAGTCCCGCCAGCGCGCCAGCGTGCGCCGATCAACGCCCAGTGCTGTCCCCAGCCGCGCCGCCGCTGATGTCGGCCCGGCC
>CAJAXU010000668.1 GCA_903948045.1 uncultured beta proteobacterium
CGGCCTGCGGGCAATTCCTCGTTGGGGAAGCGAATGCGAAAGCGCCGTGAGTAGTTCTCACGCACCTTGGCGTTGGTGTAGGTGCGGGTGGCCCAGTCGCCGTAGCGCGCCACGTCCATGCCCCAGATGTCAAAGCCCGGGTCGCCATCGACCATCCAGTTCGACAGCGCCAGCCCCACGCCGCCGCCCTGGCTGAAGCCAGCCATCACGCCGCAGGCGGACCAGAAATTTGTGCGGCCGCGTACCGGCCCGACCAGCGGGTTGCCGTCCGGGGCGAAGGTGAAAGGCCCGTTGATGACGCGCTTGATACCGGCATTCTCCAGCCGCGGGAAATGCCTGAACGCCACCTCGAGCGAGGGCGCGATGCGGTCCAGGTCAGGCTGCAGCAGCTCCTGGCCAAAGCTCCAGGGCGTGGTCTTGGGCGACCAGGGCACGCAGGCCTTCTCATAAGCGCCCAGCACAATGCCCTTGCCTTCTTGGCGCAGGTAGCACTCGGCACCAAAGTCGATCACGTGGGCGATGTCCTTGCCGGTGCTGCGGTTGTACTCGCCGATCTCGGGAATCTCGTCGGTCACCAGGTACATGTGCTCCATGGCCAGCACCGGCAGCTCGATACCCACCATGCGGCCGACCTCACGCGCCCACAGTCCGCCAGCGTTGACCACGTGCTCGCACTCCACCACGCCTTTGTTGGTGATGACGCGCCAGGTGCCGTCGGGCTTTTGCTCCAGGCTTTCCACCTTGGTTTGCACCTCGATGGTGGCGCCGCCGAGTTTGGCGGCCTTGGCGTAGGCGTAGGTCGTGCCGGATGGGTCCAGGTGGCCCTCGTTCGGGTCCAGCAGGGCGCCGATGAAATGCTGGTCTTCAATAAATGGGAAGAAGGTCTTGGCCTCTTGCACCGAGATGATCTCGGTGGCCATGCCCAGGTAGCGGCCCTTGGCCACCGTGGTTTTCAGAAACTCCAGCCGCTCCGGCGTGTCCGCCAGCATGATGCCGGCCGAAAGGTGCAGGCCGCAGGACTGGCCCGAGATTTCTTCGAGCTCTTTGTACAGGCCCACGGTGTAGCTTTGCAGCATGGCCACATTTGGGTCGCCATTGAGCGTATGGAAGCCGCCGGCCGCGTGCCAGGTGGAGCCAGAGGTAAGCTGGTCGCGCTCCAGCAGCATCACGTCTTTCCAGCCTTTTTTGGTCAGGTGGTAGAGCACCGAGCACCCCACCACACCGCCGCCAATCACCACCACTTGTGCTGTCGTCTTCACGCTTTTTTCCTTTGTCCGGGCTTGGGTCAGTTTGCTTTTGAATTTAGCAGATCAAAAATCGGTGGGCGAACCACCCTCGGCCTTGCGCCGTGCCACAAAGGCATCGAGCTCTTCTTCGATCGCGGCATCCATGGGCGGGCGCTCGTAGGCGGCCAGCTCTTTTTGCCAGGTGGCGTTGGCTTTCTCGTAGGCGGTGGGGCTGCCGGCTTCTTGCCAGGTTTCATAATTCCGCCAGTCGGAGATGATGGGCGAGTAAAACGCGGTCTCGAAGCGCTCCAGCGTGTGCGCCGTGCCGAAGTAATGGCCGCCAGGCCCCACCTCGCGCACCGCATCCAGCCCGAGGCCGGCCGGGCTTACGTCCAGCGGCGTCAGGAACTCGGCCACCATCTGCAGCAGGTCGCAGTCCAGAATGAATTTTTCGAACGAGCAGGTCAGGCCGCCCTCCATCCAGCCGGCGGCGTGCATGATGAAGTTGCCACCGGCCTGCGTCAGCGCCCACAGCGAAAACACCGATTCGTAAGCGGC
>CAJAXU010000669.1 GCA_903948045.1 uncultured beta proteobacterium
ACCTGACTGGCGTCGAAATCTCGGTGACCTTTGTCGGCCAGACAGTGCACATCGTCGGCCTCGGCTTTGACCCCGACAACACCGCCCTGAATGACGGCTTGGCACAAACCCGAGGCGGCCGCAACCAGCGCGCCATGGAGATGTCGGACGGCTTGGCGCGCGTCGGCATCAAGGGCGCCTACGAAGGTGCCACCCACTACGCCGGCAACCCAGAGCTGGTGTCGCGCACCCACTTTGCCCGCTTTCTGGTGGAGTCTGGTGTCTGCCGCGACACCAACGAGGTGTTCCGAAAATACCTGATAGAAGGCAAGCCCGGTTATGTGCCGCACCGCTGGGCCAGCCTGAAAGACGCCGTGGGTTGGATCACCGGCGCGGGTGGCGCGGCCATCATTGCCCACCCGGCGCGCTACAAGTTCAGCGCCAATGAAGAATTTGCCCTGTTCAGCGAGTTCAAGAGTCATGGCGGGCTGGGCGTAGAGGTGGTCACCGGCAGCCACACCGCAGCCGAGTACCTGACCTACGCTGACATGGCCAAGGAGTTTGGCCTGGCCGCCTCGCGCGGCAGCGATTTCCATAGCCCGACCGAAAGCCACACCGAACTGGGTGCCCTGCCCTATCTGGCAGGCGGCCTGCAGCCAGTGTGGGACCTGCTGGCGCACCGCATTCAAGCCCACGGCCTGCCCTCTGCGCGCAGCGTTGTGGCGCACTGAGCTCCATGCCCTCGCAGCGCGCCCGACATGGGCTGGGCATTGGCTTGATCGTGCTGTCCTGCTTGTCCTTTTCGATTCTGGACTCTGGCGTGAAACACGCCATGACTCTGGCGCCGGCCGCCATGCTGCTGTGGTTCCGCTACGGGTTTCAGGCCTTGATCACGCTGGTGCTGCGGCTGCCGGTGCAGGGCCGCGCCCTGCTGGCCACCGAACACCCGCGCTTTCAAATGGCGCGCGGCCTTCTGCTGCTGGTCAGCACGGTCTGCGCCTTTTTCTCGCTCAAGTACCTGCCAGTAGGCGAGTTCACTGCCATGGTCATGCTGTCGCCCCTGCTGGCCACCGGCATGTCGGCCTGGTTCCTCAAAGTCAAGGTACAACGCCTGAGCTGGGTGCTGCTGGTTACCGGGCTGCTGGGCGTACTGCTGGTGGTACACCCGGGCGGCAGCATGTTCACCTGGGCACTGGTGTTCCCCGCCATATTGGTATGCGCCAACGCCGGCTTCCAGGTGCTGACCAGTCGCCTGTCGGGGGCCGACAACCCCTACACCACCCAGTTTTACACCGGCTTGGTGGGCGCCGTGGCGTTTGCGCCTCTGCTCTGGTATTTCTGGGACGGCGCCGCGCTATGGGCGCACTGGCCCTGGTTTTTACTGTTAGGTATCAGTGGCGCATTTGGCCACCTGATGCTGATCCGGGCCTTCATGCACGCCCCGGCGCCAGTGTTGATGCCCTACATCTACACCCAGATCGGTTTTTCAATGCTGCTGGGCTGGCTGGTCTTCGCTCATGTGCCTGACACACTGGCTTGGGTCGGCATTGGCGTGATTGCCCTTAGCGGCGTAGCCAATGCACTGCTGGTCACGCACCCAGTGAGCGCGCGCGCCTGACACCATGGCCCAGCTGTTTGAACTGCACCCCGACAACCCGCAGGCGCGGCTGCTCAAGCAGGCCGTAGCGCTGCTGGCCAAGGGCGAGGTGCTGGCGGTGCCAACCGACTCCAGCTACGCCCTGGTCTGCCACCTGGACGACAAGGCCGCTGCCGACAAGCTGCGCCGCATCCGGGGCGTGGACGACAAACACCACCTCACCTTGCTGTGCCGCGACCTGTCGGAGCTGGCCAGCTACGCCCGGGTCGACAACCGTCAGTTTCGACTGCTCAAGTCGGCCACACCTGGCCCTTACACCTTCATTCTGGAGGCCAGTAAAGAGGTGCCGCGCCGGCTCAGCCACCCTTCGCGCAAAACCATCGGCTTGCGCGTGCCCGACCACCAGGTGCTGCAGGCGCTGCTGGCGCTGCACAATGCCCCGTTGCTGGCCGCCACCCTGATTGCCCCGGGTGATGACGAACCGCTCAACGACGCGCAGGACATCCGCGAGCGTTTTGAGCACCAGCTGGCAGCCGTCATCGACGCCGGCGCCTGCCCGCGCGAACCCACCACCGTGGTTGACCTGAGCGGGGACGAACCGACAGTCATCCGCCAGGGGCGCGGCCCGCTGGCGACTCTCGGCCTTTAGGGCAACTGCCCCTCTGAGACAATCGCGCCATGGATATTGCTCACCTGATTCAAACCGTTGCCATCTACGCACTGCCGGTGCTGTTTGCCATCACCGTGCACGAGGCGGCCCACGGCTACGCCGCGCGGCATTTTGGCGACAACACGGCCCATGCCCTGGGTCGCATCTCGCTCAACCCCCTCAAGCACATCGACCCGATAGGCACGCTGCTGATGCCGCTGCTGCTGTACTTTGCCACTGCGGGCGCGTTTTTGTTCGGCTACGCCAAGCCGGTACCGGTCAACTTTGGACGGCTGCGCCATCCCAAGCGCGATATGGTCTGGGTGGCGCTGGCCGGGCCCGGGGCCAACCTGGCTCAAGCCCTGCTCTGGGGCATCGCGCTGATCGTCCTGATCGGCTCAGGCGTGGACGAGTACTTTTTTCTCAAGATGTGCGATGCCGGCTTGAAGGTCAACCTGGCACTGTTCGCCTTCAACCTGTTCCCCGTGCCGCCACTTGATGGCGGGCGCATTTTGGTGGGCCTGCTGCCGTGGCGCCAAGCGGCATTGGTATCACGCGTTGAACCCTGGGGCTTCTTTATCGTCATTGCGCTGGTGATTGCAGGCATCGTCGACACTTGGTGGATGCGACCCGTGATGGAAGTCACCAAGAATCTGCTCAATCTATTTTTGAAGCCCCTGGCCTCGCTCTTTTACTGAGTTCCCCGGCGGCACAGCCGCCTTAACCTCTTTCACCACCCATGCGCTTTTTGACTGGCATCACCACCTCAGGCACGCCCCATCTGGGCAACTACGTCGGCTCCATCCGGCCCTCGGTGCGGGCCAGCCAGCGCGCCGACGTGCAGAGTTTTTATTTTTTGGCCGACTATCACGCGCTGATCAAGGTGGAAGATCCCGCCCGCATCCAGCGCTCCACGCTGGAAATTGCCGCCAGCTGGTTGGCTTGCGGGCTTAACCCAGAGCGTGTGACTTTCTACCGCCAGTCAGACATCCCCGAGATCCCCGAGCTGACTTGGTTTTTAACCTGCGTGCTGGGCAAGGGTGTGCTCAACCGGGCCCACGCCTACAAGGCGTCGGTTGACAAAAATGCAGCCGCCGGCTTGGACCCGGACGCTGACGTGAGCGCCGGCCTGTTCATGTACCCGGTGCTGATGGGGGCCGACATCCTGATGTTCAACGCGCACAAGGTACCGGTGGGGCGCGACCAGATCCAGCACATCGAGATGGCGCGTGACATGGCGCACAGCTTCAACCACCGCTATGGCGAGCACTTCGTGCCGCCCGAGGCCGAGATTGAAGAATCGGTGGCCACCCTGCCCGGCCTGGACGGCCGCAAGATGAGCAAGAGCTACGACAACACCATCCCCTTGTTTGCGCCGCGGGCGCAGCTGCAAAAGCTGATTGCCGGCATCGTGACCGACTCACGCGGGCCGGGTGAACCCAAAGAGGTGGAGGGCTCGGCCCTGTTTCAGATTTACCAAGCGTTTGCCACACCAGCCGAGACCGACAACCTGCGCCAGGCTTACGCGGCCGGCATTGGCTGGGGCGACGCCAAACAACGCCTGTTTGAGCGTATTGACGAAGAGATTGCGCCCATGCGTGAGGCCTATCTGGCGCTGATGGCCGACCCGGCCAAGATCGAGCACACCCTGCTGGCCGGCGCCGTGAAGGCGCGACACTTGGCCACCCCGTTCATGGGCCGGCTGCGCCAGGCGGTGGGCCTGCGCGATCTGCGCGCCAGCGAAACCCCAGTGGCCGAAAAATCCAGCAAGGTGGCGCGCCCGCTGTTCAAGCAATACCGCGAGGGAGATGGCCAGTTTTACTTCAAACTGGTCGATGCGCACGGCCTGCTGCTGATGCAAAGC
>CAJAXU010000670.1 GCA_903948045.1 uncultured beta proteobacterium
CACTGGCATGATGGCCAAGCCATCGAGCCCGTCGGTCAGGTTGACCGCATTGCTGGAGCCGACGATCACCAGGTAGGTCAGGACAACAAAGCCCAGCACGCCCAGCGGGTAGCTGATTTCCTTGAAAAACGGCAGCAACAGGCCGGCCTTTGGCGGCAGGTTCAGGTCAAAGCCGGATTGCACCCAGCGCATGAACAGCTCCAGCACGCGCAGGTTGGAGTTCTCCGAAATGCTGAACACCAGGTACAAGGCCGCCACCAGCCCGATCACCGACTGCCACAGGTACTTGTCGCGCGAGCGCATGCCCTCCGGGTCCTTGTGCACCACTTTGCGCCAGTCGTCGGCCCAGCCAATGGCGCCAAAACCCAGCGTGACCAGCAGCACGATCCAGACAAAGCGGTTGCTCAGGTCGAACCAGAGCAGGGTCGAGACCGCGATGCACAGCAAAATCAGCACGCCGCCCATGGTGGGGGTGCCGCTCTTGCTCAGGTGAGATGCAACGCCGTAGCCGCGGATCGGCTGGCCGATCTTGAGCGCAGTCAGGCGGCGGATCACCCACGGCCCGGCCGCCAGGCCCATCAGCAGCGCGGTCAAGGCGGCCATCACGGCGCGAAAGGTCAGGTACTGGAACACCCGGAAGAAACCGAACTCGGGCGAGAGCGCCTGTAACCACTGGGCAAGGCTTAGCAGCATGGCAAGGTCCTGGTGGCGAGGTCAGACGGCATGGGGCGCTGCCTCCGGGGGTTGCAGGGAGGCGTCGATGGCGGCCAGCAGCCGCTCCATCGCCATGAAGCGCGCGCCCTTGACCAGCAGGCTGCCCAGCTGCGGCAGCTCGGCCAGCACGGCGACCTGCAGGGCGGCCATGTCGTCAAAGTGCCGGCTGCGGCTGGCGCTACCGATGGCGCTGGCGGCGCTGTGGCGCGCCAGCGTGCCCAGCGTGAACACCTGCTCGATGCCCAAGGCTTGTGCCAATTCACCTGCCTGGGCATGGAACAGCGGGCCCTGGTCGCCGACCTCGCCCATGTCACCCAGCACCAGCAGGCGCGGCGCCGGCAAGGCGGCCAGCACCTCGATGGCGGCCTGCACCGAGTCCGGGTTGGCGTTGTAGCTGTCGTCCACCAGCGTCACCGGGTGCCCAGCCACGCTGAGCAACCGGGCGCGCGAGCGGCCCTTGACCGGCTCGAACGCCGCCAGGCCCTGCGCGATGGCGGCCAGCGGTACGCCGGCGGCACAGGCGCAAGCCACCGCCGCCAGGGAATTTGTCACGTTGTGGCGGCCAGCAATGTGCAGCCGGTACTGCAGCGGCCCGGCCGGCGTCTGCGCCGCCACCTGCCAGGCCTCGCCCGACCAAGTTGCGTCGGTGCAGCGCACATCTGCCGCCGCGTTGGCTGGGTCGCTGTCAAAACGCAGCACCGGGCGTGCGCCAGCCAGCCCGGCCCACAAGGGGCTGTAGGCATCCTGCGCCGGAAACACGGCCACCCCATCGGCCGGCAACGCGGCGATGACCGAGCCGTTTTCCTGCGCCACCGCATCGACCGTGGCCATGAACTCCAGGTGCTCACGCTGCGCGTTGTTGACCAGCGCCACCGTGGGGCGGGCCAGCGCCGCCAGCACGGCGATTTCGCCCGGGTGGTTCATGCCCAGCTCCAGCACCGCCACCTGGTGGGCGGCACGCAGGCGCAGCAACGTGAGCGGCACGCCGATGTCGTTGTTCAGGTTGCCCTGGGTCGCCAGGTAAGCCTGCGGCTTCCAGGCGCGCAGGATGGCGGCGATCATCTGCGTCACCGTGGTCTTGCCGTTGCTGCCGGTCACGGCGATCAGCGGCAGCTTGAACTGGGCGCGCCAGCCGCTGGCCAGCGCTGCCAGCGCCAGACGGGTGTCGGGCACCAGCAGCCCGGGCAGGCCGGCGGCCGCCAGCCGGTCGGCGGCATCGGCGTCGCACAAGGCCGCCACCGCACCCTGCGTGCGCGCCTGGGCCAGAAAGTCATGGGCGTCAAAGCGCTCGCCGCGCAGCGCCACAAACAGGTCGCCCGGCTGCAGGCTGCGGGTGTCGGTGTGCACCCGCTGCACCGCCACGGCGCCGTCACCGACCAGGCGGGCACCGGGCAGCCAGGCCAGGGCTTGCTGCAGGCTGAACATGGCGGTCATGCGCGCGCCCCAACGCCGGCTGGCGCCCAGGCGGCACGCACCTGGGCCACATCGGAGAACGGCAGGCGCTGCCCGGCCACCTCCTGGTAATCCTCGTGGCCTTTGCCGGCAATCAGCACCACATCCGCCGCGGCCGCCAGGGCCAGCGCCTGCCGGATCGCCAAGGCCCGATCCGGCTCGACCACCACCCCTGTCTGGCCGCCCAGGGCTGGCAGGATCTGCGCCAGGATGGCCTGCGGTGGTTCGCTGCGCGGGTTGTCGCTGGTCAGCACCACCCGGTCGGCATGGGCCGCAGCCATGGCGCCCATCAGCGGGCGTTTGCTGGTGTCGCGGTCACCGCCACAGCCAAACAGGCACCACAGCCGGCCACCCCGGGCCTGCGCCAGCGGGCGCAGTGCTTGCAAGGCCTTGGCCAACGCGTCCGGGGTGTGGGCATAGTCCACCACCGCCAGCGGCTGGCCGGGTGCGCTCAGGCATTCCATACGGCCCGGCACTGGGCTCAGGCTGGCGCATACCGGCGCCACCTCGGCCAGCGGCACGCCCAGCGCGCGCAGCGTGGCCATCACGCCAAGCAGGTTGGCCACGTTGTACTGGCCGATCAAGCCAGTGCTCAGCCGGTGCTGCACATCGCCTTCGCGCACCGTGAAGCTCAGGCCCTGCGCACCCTGCTCGATGTCAGTGGCACAGAGCCGGGCCGGGCCGGCACAAGACACGGTCCACAGCGCCAGCGGCTGCCCGGCCAGCTCGTGGGCCAAGGCCGCGCCTTGGGCATCGTCCAGGTTGACCACTGCGGCCTGAAGACCGGGCCAGCGAAACAGCGCGGCCTTGGCCTGCCAGTAGGCGGCCATGCTGCCGTGGTAATCCAGGTGGTCCTGGGTGAAGTTGGTGAAGATGGCGGTGTGAATCCGGGTGCCGGCCAGCCGCTGTTCGGCCAGGCCGATCGACGACGCCTCGATGGCGCAGGCCTGCAACCCGTCGTCGACAAAGCGGCGCAGGGTTTGCTGCAGCAGCACTGGGTCGGGCGTGGTCAGGCCGGTGGCGACGATGCTGTCAGGCCCGGCTGCGGCCCCGGGCGATGGCACCCGGCCCAGGCCCAAAGTGCCGATCAACCCGCATGGAATGGGCTTAGTTTGCTTTAAATTTGATAGCGCCTGCGCCAACCACCAGGCGGTGGAGGTTTTGCCGTTGGTGCCGGTCACGGCCAGCACCGACAGCTGTTGGGACGGTTGGCCAAAAAAGTCGGCGGCAATCGGTCCGCTGTTGGCCTTGAGGGTGGTACAGGCCGCCACCCGCGCGTCGTCAAAGCCAAAGGGCTCAACCCCCTGCCACTCCACCAGGCAGGCGGCGGCGCCGCGCGCCAACAGCTCGGGCACAAAGCGGCGGGCATCCGTCGCGGCGCCCGGCCAGGCGATGAAGCCGTCGCCCGCGCGCACCTGCCGGCTGTCGGTGCACAACGTGCCACCGACACGCGTGCGCAGCCAATGGGCGGCGTCGGTGGGCGATTGCAACAGTTGCATCAGAAGCTCTCCGGCTCGGCTTGGGTCACGATCTGCGGCTTGACATTCATGTCGGGCTGAATCCCCAACAATCGCAGCGTCTGCTGCACGGTTTCACTGAACACCGGGGCGGCCACGTCACCACCAAAATACTTGCCCCCCGTGGGTTCGTCAATCATCACGGCCACCACAATGCGCGGCTTGTCGATCGGCGCCAGGCCGACAAAGAAGCCCCGGTACTTTTTGTCAGCGTAGCCCCGGCCTTCCACCTTGTGCGCTGTGCCGGTCTTGCCGCCGACCGAATAACCCATGGTCTGCGCCTTGGGCGCGGTGCCACCTGGGCCGGTGACCAGGTGCAGCATGTTGAGCACAGCACTGGCATGACCGGCCTCCATGACCCGCACGCCAGCCGCGGGTTGTGTCGTCTTGAGCATCGTGACCGGCACCAGTTCGCCGTCACGACCGAACACGCTGTATGCGTGCGCCAACTGGAACAGGCTGGTGGACAAGCCGTAGCCGTAGCTCATGGTGGCCTGCTCGATCGGCTTCCAGGTCTTGTAAGCGCGCAGCTTGCCGCTGACTGCACCGGGAAACGGCAGCTGCGGCTTTTGACCCAGGCCGACCTGGCTGAACATGGTCCACATGTCGCGCGGCTGCATCTGCATGGCGATCTTGACCGTGCCGACGTTGCTCGATTTCTGGATCACCTCATTGACGCTGAGCATCGCGTGCGGGTGCGCGTCGCTGATGGTGGCGTTGCCGATGTTGAGCCGCCCGGGTGCGGTCTGGATCATGGTGGTCGGCGTGACCAGGCCCTTGTCCAGCGCCAAGCCGATGACAAAGGGCTTCATGGTGGAGCCAGGCTCGAAGGTGTCGGTCAAGGCCCGGTTGCGCAGTTGCTCGCCGCTCATGTTTTGTCGCGAGGCCGGCGAATAGCTGGGGTAGTTGGCGAGCGCCAAGACCTCACCGCTCTGCACATCGAGCACCACCACGCTGCCCGCTTTGGCCTTGTGAAGCAGCACCGCATCGCGCAGCTTCTGGTAGGCAAAAAACTGCACCTTGCTGTCAATGCTGAGCTGCAGGTCACGCCCGTCGACCGGCGACACCTGCTCACCGACCGCCTCCACCACCCGGCCCCGGCCATCCTTGATGACCCGGCGCGAGCCCGCGCGCCCAGCCAGCTCCTTGTTGAAAGCAAGCTCAATGCCTTCCTGACCCTTGTCCTCCACATTGGTAAAACCCACCACATGGGAGGCGGCTTCGCCTTCGGGGTACTGGCGCTTGTACTCTTCCCGCTGGTGAATGCCCTTGAGGCCCAGGGCCATCACTTCTTTGGCCACGCTCAGGTCCACCTGCCGCTTGAGCCAGACAAAGCCCTTGTCCTCGTCCGCCAGTCGCTTGTCCAGCTCGGTCAGCGGCAGCCCGAGCAACTGGGCGAGTTGTTTGAGCCGGACCGGGTCTCGCTCCACATCTTCCGGCACGGCCCAGATACTGGGTGCGGGCACGCTGGACGCCAAAATCAGGCCATTGCGGTCCAGCACCCGGCCGCGGTTGGCTGGCAGATCGAGCGTGCGGGCAAAACGGACCGCTCCCTTTTGCTGGAAAAAGTCGTTTTCGATGACCTGGATGTGGACGGCTCGCGCCGCCAGCACCCCAAAACCAAGTGCGATCGCCGCCACGATCAGCTTGCTGCGCCAGACCGGGGCGCGACTGGTCAACAGCGGGCTGGAGGTGTAGGCAATGCTGCGGCTCATGGCTTGACCGCCTCAGGCGGTGTCACGCTGGCTGCGCCAACATTGGAACCACTGCCATCGCTCACATAGTGGGTGATGGCCGGTGTGGCCGCGCGCATCTGCAAGCGCTCGCGGGCCAGCTTTTCGACCCGCAGCGGCGTCGCCTGGGCACGTTTTTCTACCTGCATGCGTTCGTTTTCAGTCTCCAGCAGGCGGGCCTCATTCAGGGCTTTGTCCATGGCAGAGAACAGCCGTCGCGACTCGTACTGCACATTGACCAGGTACAGCGCACTCGCCAACACGGCCAGCAACAGGAGCAGGTTCAGGCGCGTGATCACATCGGCCTCAGGCGTCGGTCCGCTCAGCCACTCGCATGATGGCACTGCGGGCGCGCGGGTTGGCTGCCACCTCGGCGGCACTGGGCTTGATGCGGGCCAGGGCCTTGAGCTTCATGACACGGGGCGCAGCAAACGGGGCGCGACGGTCATAGGGGTCAGTCGCATGCTGGGCAATGAACTGCTTGACGATGCGGTCCTCCAGCGAATGGAAGCTGATCACCACCAAGCGGCCGCCAGGCGCCAACACATCGAGGCTGGCGGCTAGGGCCTGTTGCAATTCTTCAAGCTCAGCGTTGATGAAAATCCGAAGAGCCTGAAATGTGCGCGTTGCAGGGTTCTGACCCGGCTCGCGGGTTTTGACCGTGTCAGCCACGAGCTGGGCCAATTCGGTGGTGCTTGACATTGGGCCCCGTTCCTGTCGGCGAGCAACAATCGCCTTTGCAATGGCGCCAGCAAACCGTTCTTCACCGAAGTCACGTATCACCTCCGTTATTTGATCCAGTTCGGCCGTGTGCAGCCACTGCGCCACACTGTGGCCGCGCGTGGTGTCCATGCGCATGTCCAGCGGGCCTTCGAAGCGGAAACTGAAGCCACGCGCCGGGTTGTCGATTTGTGGCGAGCTGATGCCAAGGTCCAGCAGCACCCCGGCCAAACTCGCCGCCGGCAATTCCCCCAATTGGCCAAAGGCCTGGTGCCGGATCGAAAACCGCGGGTCCTGCAGCCCGGCCGCTGCGGCCAGCGCCTCCGGGTCCTTGTCGAACGCCACCAGCCGGCCAGCCTCGCCCAGCCGCGACAAAATCAGCCGCGAATGGCCGCCGCGCCCGAAGGTGGCATCCACATAGGTCCCGGCTGCCGCGGCCCCGGGCGCGCCGAGCAACGCGTCCACGGCTTCGTTCAACAAAACGGTGGTGTGTGACCATGCTGTGTTCACCGCCGGTCCTAGAAAGAAAAGTCCTTGAAGACGTCGGGCATGGCGCCCTGCATCGCCTGCGCCTCCTGCGCCTCATAGGTGGCCTTGTCCCACAGCTCGAAGTGGTTGCCCATGCCCAGCAGCATGGTGTCGCGGCTGATGCCGGCGGCAGCGCGCAGCTCGGGCG
Source organism: uncultured beta proteobacterium (assembly GCA_903948045.1). Lineage (GTDB taxonomy): Bacteria > Pseudomonadota > Gammaproteobacteria > Burkholderiales > Burkholderiaceae_C > Rhodoferax. The sequence continues at coordinate 6,813 of CAJAXU010000670.1, forward strand.
AGACCAGCAGGCGGCCAGTGCCATCCATCTCCACATCCATGGCATTGCCGAGAAAAATGCGCTTCCACCATTGCGCCGACATTGGCAAGGTAGCGACGCGCTCGCGGAATTTCTCCCATTCCGGGCGCGGAAACACCATCAGGCAGCCGTGCGGGTGTTTGGTCAGGGTCAGTTGCCCGGCCGCCGTGGCGCTCAGGACGTCACGATGCCGGGTCGGCACCGACAGGCGCCCCTTGGCATCCAGACTCAATGACGAAGCCCCTTGAAACACGACGATACACCTGCTGTTGATATTTGCTCAAAAAAGGAAAGCGCGACGGCACTTTTCACCACTTAATTGCACTTTTTTGCACTGTATCAGCAAATGCCTGCAAAAGCGACAGGCACGCAGCCTATCGCGCTAATTTTTTCCAATGAAATCAAGGACTTAGAAGCGATTCTGCCGGTAAAAACCGGCAGAAATCCGTTCTAGATTAAGCACTTAGCACATGTTGTGAAAGTGAAAGGTGAAGCCAAAGCCCAGCACCGCCGGCCAAGCCACTTACAAAATGTAGCGTGACAGGTCCTCGTCGCGGCTGAGCTCGCCCAGGCGGGCATCCACGTAGGCCGCGTCCACCGTCACGGTCTGGCCAGCCAGCGTAGTGGCGTTGTAGCTGACCTCGTCGAGCAGGCGCTCCATCACGGTGGACAGGCGCCGGGCACCGATGTTTTCGGTGCGTTCGTTCACGTCGAACGCGGTTTGCGCCAGCCGCGCGATGCCGGCCTCGGTGAAGTCGATGCGCACCTCCTCGGTCGCCAGCAGCGCCTGGTACTGGCGTACCAGCGAGGCATGCGTTTGCGTCAGGATGGCGACAAAGTCTTGCACCGACAGCGACTGCAGCTCGACCCGGATCGGAAAACGCCCTTGCAGCTCGGGAATCAGGTCGCTCGGTTTGCTCAGGTGAAAGGCACCCGAGGCAATGAACAGGATGTGGTCGGTCTTGACCATGCCGTACTTGGTGGACACCGTGGTGCCCTCCACCAGCGGCAGCAGGTCGCGCTGCACGCCCTGGCGCGACACCTCGGCGCCCTGCCCTTCGCTGCGCGAGGTGACCTTGTCGATCTCGTCGATGAACACGATGCCGTTCTGCTCCAGCATCTGCAGCGCCTGGGTGCGGATTTCGTCCTCGTTGACCAGCTTGGCGGCTTCTTCGTCGGCCAGCACCTTGAGCGCTTCGCCAATCGGCATCTTGCGCGTTTGGCGTTTGCCCTGCCCCATCTGGCCAAACAGGCCGCGCAGCTGCTCGGTCATCTCTTCCATGCCGGCCGGGCCCATGACTTCGAGCGCCGGGGCCGCGCGCGCTACATCCACTTCAATGCTGCGCTCGGCCAGCTGGCCCTCGCGCAATTTCTTGCGAAAGGTCTGGCGCGCCGTGCTTTCAGGCTCACCGCCGGGCTGGAAACCGAACTCGCCACGCGGCGGCGGCACCAGGATGTCGAGCACCCGGTCTTCGGCCGCGTCCTGGGCGCGCTCACGGACCTTGGCCATCTCGGCGCTGCGGGTCTGCTTGACCGCGATCTCGGCCAGGTCGCGGATGATGGCGTCCACATCCTTGCCGACATAGCCGACCTCGGTGAACTTGGTCGCCTCGACCTTGATGAAGGGGGCATCCGCCAGCCGCGCCAGACGGCGCGCGATCTCGGTTTTGCCGACGCCGGTCGGGCCAATCATCAGGATGTTTTTGGGCGTGATCTCGGCGCGCAGGCCGGGCTCGACCTGTTGGCGGCGCCAGCGGTTGCGCAGCGCAATCGCCACGGCGCGCTTGGCCTGGGACTGGCCGACGATGTGCCGGTCCAGTTCGGCAACGATCTCTTGGGGCGTCATGGCAGGGTCTCGATGGTGTGGTTCATGTTGGTGTAGATGCACAGTTCGCCGGCAATCTCCAGCGAACGGCGCACGATGTCCTGGGCAGACAACTCGGTGTGGTTCAGCAGGGCCAGGGCAGCGGCCTGGGCGTAGGCACCGCCTGAGCCAATGGTGACCACGCCGTGCTCAGGCTCCAGCACATCACCGTTGCCAGTGATGATCAAAGAGGCGTCGCGATCAGCTACGGCCAGCATGGCCTCCAAACGGCGCAGCACCCGGTCGGTGCGCCAGTCTTTGGTCAGCTCGATGGCCGCGCGCACCAAATGCCCCTGGTGTTTCTCCAGCTTGGCCTCAAAGCGCTCGAACAGGGTGAATGCATCGGCAGTGGCGCCGGCAAAACCGGCCAACACTTTGCCGTGGTAGAGCTTGCGCACCTTGCGCGCCGTGCCCTTGACCACGATGTTGCCGAGCGTTACCTGGCCGTCGCCGCCGATGGCGACCTGCGGGCCGTCAGGCGTGTTACGCCGCACGCTGATGATGGTGGTACCGTGAAATTGTTCCATGAGGGTCTCAAGTCGGGTTGGCGCGGGCAAAAACAAGGCGTGCTCAGTCTACAGGTCAGAAAACTTCCAGCTTAACGGGTGCGCAGCACCACTTCAGCGTGCTCGTTGATACCAATCACGTGGAAAAAAGCGGCCACCAGGTGGGGCACATCGTCAAAGCGCACCGTACCGCCAGCCTGCTGATGCGCCATGGTCCAGGTGAGCAGGGTTCCGGCAGCTGAAAAATCAACCCGAACCAAATGCGTACATGACACCGCGACCGGCACGCCCGCCGGCAGCGGGCGCTGCAGTTCAGCCAGTGTTCCCGGCATGTCCCCCCGCAACTCGCCACGCAGCATCCACTCTGGGGCCGCCCCGACGCCCTGCTGCGCTAAAGGTGTCGACGGCGCCAAGGCGTCCGGCACCGAGAACCAGCCCGGCACGCTGCGCTCAAAGTGGCGGCCATACTCGCTAACGACAGCGTCAAACAGCGCCCGCTGACCCGTGGTGCGGCTCAAGTCCATCAGGGCTGCGGCCCTGCGCGGCGCCTCGGCACTCCGCAGCGGCGATGCCCGCAAGGCCGTATGAAGCACCTGCTGGGCACCCGCCAGGTCGCCGTTGGCGAAGCTCAGGGCAGCCCGCTCCAGTTCAACATCAGGTGCAGGCGCTGTGGGTTCGATGGTCAACAGGCCGGACGCCATCAACTCACTCGCCAGACCAGTGGCTTCAAGCGGGCGCCAGGCGTCGGCTGGCGACAACGGATCAACCAGGGCAATCGCCAAATGGGTGGCTTCAAAGTCGGTGACTTCCCAGGCGGGCGACGGCAAGGGTCGCATGCCGGCCCCCGCGCCACCAACCCGCCCCTTCAGCCAGTGGTGCGACATCTGGGCCTCAACCGCATCGATTTTTCGGATGGTGAGCGATTGAGCCTCTGGGTAGGGCATCACAGTGCTTTGAAAAAAGGCCTCTGCCCCCGTGTCTGAGGCGCCGGCGGCCGCGGACGGCCCCTGCCGCCTCTGCTGACGCAGTCGGTCAAGTTCCTCACGTCGCGCTTGGTCGTTTTTGCGTTTGCGCTCGATGGTTTCCTTGAGCGCGCGCTTGCCAAAGCCGCTGGCGGCTGACCCGGCCAGCGCGGCGTCTGGACGGCCGGCAGCGCCGACCCGGTGTATCAGTCCTGACAGCCAGTCAAGCCAGCCCGCGTTGCCGCCTGATTTGGACATGCACGCTGCCCTTGGTGCTCAGAA
>CAJAXU010000671.1 GCA_903948045.1 uncultured beta proteobacterium
CTGCGCCTCTTGAACGGCAGCCATTCGGCCATGGCCTGCATTGGCGCGCTGGCCGGCCTGCCGGTCATCAGTGACTGCATTGCCCAGCCGGCGGTCCACCGGCTGGTGCACGGGTTGATGACCAGCGAGCTGGGCCCGTTGCTGCGTCGGCCCGACTGGCCCGATTACCGCGACGCCCTGCTGCAACGCTTTGCCAACCCCACCTTGCAGCACAGCGTGCATCAGATCGCGATGGACAGTTCGCAAAAAATCAGCCAGCGCTGGGTGCCCTCAGCCCTGGCCGCGCTGCAGGCCGGCCTGTCGGTGGAGCGACTGGCCTTTGCTGCTGCCTGCTGGCTGCGCTACTGCCGCGGCATGGACGAGCAGGGCCGCGCCTATGCCCTGGCCGACCCTCTGGCCGAGAACCTGACCGCGCTGGCGCGCGCCGCCGGCGACGACCTGGACACCCTGGTCGCCACGCTGGGCTGCCTGCCCGCGGTGTGGGGCGCAGCGCTGCCGGCCCACCCGGGCTGGCTGCCGCGCGTGCGGCACTGGCTGGGGCGTATTCAGGCCGAGGGTGTGTTGGTGAGTGCTAACGCTGTTCGCTGAGCGTTGGCGGGGCCGGCGTGCGGAGCCGCTACCCGGGGCGGCGCGACAGTGCCACGCCAATTCGAGAGGGCGTTAGGCTTAGGTCAACTGTCTGGCCCATGCCATGACGCGGCGCATGGCCATACTCAATTCCCCCAACGTCATCGAAGATTGAAGTTCATCGTCATAGCGGTACTGCACGGCAAAGGGGTTGAGTTGCCGGAAATCATCCGGCGGCATTGGCAGCGTGGCACCGTCGTCGAGCAGCGCCTGGGCTAATGTAGCCAAATCATGGGTGCGCCGGATTTCCAGGCCGCGCAGCACGCAGGCCGCCTTGAGACTTTTTTCCACCGCTTGCTGCGCATGAAAGCCGATCGCAGACAAAGGCGCAGTCAGCAGTGGTAGCAGTAACTCGAAGGTGTCCTCGTCCCGAATGGCCAGACGCAACAGCCGGCGTGCTTCTTCAAGCGCTGGTGTCATACAGCAATTGGCCTTCTTTAGAGGCCCAGTACGGCAAAGTCCCGGGGACCTGACGCCGACGGTCGAACTCCTCGCGCGTAATAACCATCACGTCCACACCAACACCCAAGTTACCAACGGCGCGGTGAAGCCTGAGGTACTCCGCGGCTTTATCAGAAACTTGTTGCTCGATGACCAGCAAATCCAGGTCTGAGTCCGGGTTGGCCTCGCCTCGTGCGTAGGAGCCGAACAACATTACCTGCGCCGGGCTACTGGCGGCAGCTGCGGCGCGGCGGGCAGCCTCAAGGATGGTTTGTGGCGCAAGCATGGGTCGGGTGCGGGTTAAGTGTCTGATTTAACCATGCTTAAGGCTGCGCGATTGGCTGAGACGTATTCAGGCCGAGGGTGTGTTGGCCAGCGCGGCCCTAATCTGAGCCTTTATTGGTCCGGGCTGCGGCTGAGTGTCAGGTCGGTGATGACACCCATCTCCAGTGCTGTCACAGCCAGCGTGCTGCACCCCATGGGGCGTGATTGCTCACGTCCGACACAGTTGAAAGTTTTTTCGC
>CAJAXU010000672.1 GCA_903948045.1 uncultured beta proteobacterium
CTGAGGTGCAGCGGCGTGCTGGACGACATCGGTCTGGAGAATTTTTTCACTTTGGGGGATGACGTGCTGGGCACGCTCTACGCGCGGCTTGACCGCGCCGTCTGTACCCGGTGCCAGGTTCGCATCTTTCGACCCTGCACACCAACGCCGCCCTGAGCCCTCGGCCTGGGCTGGCAGAATGGGGCGTCTAGGGCTTGCCGTGCTGGCCGACCCGGAATCCCTAGGGACACTGTATGAACTCATTGCAAGCTTTTTTTCCCGCTGCAGCCGCTCTGCTGGGCTACCTGATCGGCTCGCTCTCGTTCGCCGTGATCGTCAGCCGGGTGATGGGCCTGAACGATCCGCGCACCTATGGCAGCAAGAATCCCGGCGCGACCAATGTGCTGCGCTCAGGCAGCAAGGCTGCCGCCATCGTCACCCTCTTGCTTGATGCTGCCAAGGGCTGGCTGCCGGTGGCGCTGGTTCACTGGTTCGGTCAGCCCTATGGTCTGGGCGAGGGCACGATGGCCATGGCCGGCTTGGCGGCGTTCATTGGCCATTTGTATCCTATTTTCTTCAGGTTTGTGGGTGGTAAGGGCGTGGCGACCGCCCTGGGCGTGCTGCTGGGTATCGGCCCGATGTTGGGGCTGGCCGTTGCTGCAACCTGGCTGGCGATGGCCTGGTTCTTTCGCTATTCCTCGTTGGCGTCATTGACTGCCGCTGTTGCGGCGCCGATCCTGTATGTCTTGGGCGACGGCCTGGCCTGGTACCTCAATAAAGGTGTGCTGTTGGCGCTCTCTGTGATGTCGCTGCTGCTGGTGTATCGGCATGCCGAAAACATCGGGCGCCTGGCCCGCGGCACGGAATCGCGCTTGGGTGGCAAGAAAGCCAAGCCCTGAGGCGCACTGACCTCAGCCCTGCTGGGCCGCATAGGCGCCCAGTTGCAAGATCAGGTGGTGGTTCAGGCGTTCGTTGACGGTGGAGGCGCTTAAAGCGGCCCGGATGCCAGGGTTGCCGTTGGCGGTTCGGTGCAGGCGGGGTGGCTTCAGCAGTACGCCGCCCTCATCCAGGACAATGGCGACAAAGGGACGGTTGGCTTGCTGGCTGCGCCGGATGACCACCGCCACCTGCTGGTCGTCCAGCCTGACGAAGGTGCCAGGCGGGCAGAGGCCAACCGCGCGCACCAAAGTGTGGCCGACTTCGTCGCCTTTGGGGTCTGACCCGCTGATGATGGAGCGCAGCGAGTCGGTGCTGCTGCGGCCCTCGCGTGATTTTCGGGGGCTGATCATGGCAGCGTAGCGGTCCACCACCCGCAACACCCGGGCCAGGCGGTGCGCTGGCGGGATGGTCCGGAACTCGCCCTTGTTGGTGCTGTCGTCGTGGTGGAGCAGCATGGTGTCCAGCCACAGGGGATTTGACACACCCAGCTGGACCAACATCTCCTGCCCGCGTGTTGCATGGCTGCGGATGGCGTCAGTTTGCCGGGCGTTAGGGCGCTCCAGTTGCTGGGCCAACTCATCCTGGAGTGTGGTCATGGCGATGTTCATGGTCAGTGCCGCGTAGACCAGACCCTCGCGCTCCTCGGAGGCAATGCCAAGTTCAGTGCCGATGAGATGGCACAGCACGGCACAAACCAGCGCATGCGAGGCGCTGTAGCCTACCGACGAATTGCTGGCCAACTGAAACAGCAGGTACAGGCCGACATCGGTATCTCGACGCAGCAGGTCCTGCATCCAGCGGTCGTATTGCCGGACCCTCTTCTCAAACTCCTGGATGCTCATTGGACTGCCGAGCAGGACGCCGAGCCCGGATTCCAGGTCGGACCACAGCCCCAGCAGGTCCTCGTACTCGTTTTCGTTTTGTACCGTCATGGCAGCAGGGCCGAAGCCCAGGCCTCCATCAGTCGCGGAAGTTATTGAAGCTCAGGGGCAGGTCCGGAATGTCCTTCTTGATCAGCGCCATGGCAGCCTGCAGGTCATCGCGCTTCGCACCGGTCACCCGAACCGCGTCGCCCTGGATGGCAGCTTGTACTTTGAGTTTGCTGTCCTTGATGAGGCGCTGGATTTTCTTGGAGGCCTCGGTTTCAATGCCGTTGCGCACCTTGATGACCTGTTTGACCTTGTCTCCGCCAATTTTTTGCGCGTCGCCAATGTCAAGAAAGCGCACATCGACACTGCGTTTGGTCAGCTTGTTACGCAGGATTTCTTCAATCTGGGCCAGTTGGAAGTCGGCATTGCCGATCAGGGTGATCTCTTTGTCCTTGATCTCGACGGCGGCTGGCGTGCCCTTAAAGTCGAAGCGGGTGGCGATTTCCTTGGCAGTGTTCTCGACCGCGTTTTTCACTTCGACCAGATTGGCTTCACAGATGGTGTCAAAAGAGGGCATGGCGGGGTTCCGGAAAGGGTCAGGCAGGAGGGGTAGATGCGAGAATGAAGCAATGTTAGTCGAGAAAAACGTCCCGCTTGAGTCTTGTAACACCTTTCACATCGTGGCCCGGGCTCATGCCCTGGTGCGGGTCGGCAGCGATGCCGATGTGCAGGCCGTGCTGGCCGATCCGGGCTGGGCCGGTGCGCCCAAATTCATCCTAGGTGGCGGCAGCAATATCGTGCTGACCGGTGATGTCAAGCCCCTGGTGATGAAGGTCGAGATTACCGGCAGACGCCTGCTGCACGACACGCCCAAGGCCTGGGTGGTCGAGGCGGGAGCGGGCGAGCCGTGGCACGAATTCGTCGAGTGGACTTTGGCCCAGGGCTACCCTGGGCTGGAAAACATGGCCCTTATTCCGGGTACGGTGGGCGCAGCGCCAGTTCAGAACGTGGGCGCTTACGGTGTCGAGTTACAGGACCGGTTTGAATCCCTGGACGCGATTGACTTGCAGACCGGCCAAACTTTCACCCTGAATGCGGCCCAATGCGGCTTCGGTTACCGTGATTCGGTCTTCAAGCATGCCTCGCAGTCACTCGGTCTGGCTGGTCGGGCGCTGATCACCCGGGTGCGTTTTGCACTGCCGAAACCCTGGCGCGCCGTACTGGGTTATGCCGATCTGGAAAAAAAGATGGCGCAGAGCCAGGTGTCGCAGCCGACGCCCCGGCAAATTTTTGACTGGGTGTGCGAGATCCGACGGGCCAAGCTGCCCGACCCCGCCTCGATTGGAAATGCCGGGAGTTTTTTCAAAAACCCGACCGTCAGCGCCGAGCAATGCGCCGACATCATTGCGCGCGACCCCAAAATCGTCTACTACCACCTGGCCGACGGCTCGGTCAAGCTCGCCGCTGGCTGGTTGATCGACGCCTGCGGGTGGAAGGGTAAATCGGTTGGCAACGCTGGCGTCTACGACAAGCAGGCCCTGGTGTTGATCAATCGGGGTGGCGCCACTGGCGGCGAGGTCATGACTCTGGCCTACGCCATCCAGACCAGTGTCTATGAGCGCTTTGGCATTCTGTTGGAGCCGGAGCCAGTGGTGGTGTAAAGGCCAGCCGGCTGGCTTAGCCGTAGTGGCAGAGGTAGTGGTAAGCCTCGCTGACCCGGATGTCAAACGAGGCATTGGCCGGAACGCTGAACCGGTCACCCGCCTTCGAGGTCTGCCAGACATCGCTGCCGGCCAAGCGGTATTCGCAGCTGCCCGCGACGCATTCCATGACCTCTGGCGCGCCGGTGTTGAAGGTCAGGGAGGCCGGTAACACCACCCCCACCGATTTGCGCGTCCCATCGGCCAAGGTAAGGCTGTGGCTGACGCATTTGCCGTCAAAGTAGACGCTGGCCTGGGTGGTGACAGTCACGTTGCTGAGGCTGTTGGTGGTCATGGTGTCCTTGCATTGTCAAAAGAGCCGCCATGTTAGCGCTTGGATGGCTTATTTTTCGTGGCCCTTTGACCGACGGCATCGCGATATGCGGCCAGCGGTGGAGAATCGGGGTATGAAAAAAATCATGGTGATGGGTGGAACGGGCTTTGTTGGTGCCCACGTTTGCGAAAAACTGGTGCGCGAGGGCTGGCGCGTGACAGTGCCCACCCGGCGACGAGCCAACGCCCGGCACCTGCTGCATCTGCCCTTGCTCACTGTGCTGGAGTGCAACGTGCACGACGAAGCAGCCTTGACCGCAGCCTTGGCGGGCCACGACGCGGTAATCAACCTGGTGGCCATTCTGCATGGCAGCCAGGCTGCGTTTGACAAGGTGCATGTCGCGTTGCCGCAAAAATTGGCGCGCGCCTGTCGTGCGGCCGGTGTGCGGCAGGTGGTTCATCTGAGTGCGCTGGGTGCCGATGCGCTGCAACCACAGTTGGCGCCCTCCATGTACTTGCGCAGCAAAAGCCAGGGCGAAGCTGCCCTGATGCAGGCGGCCGCCAGTGGCGCCCTGGCGCCATTCGCGCTGACCATTCTGCGCCCCAGCGTGATTTTTGGTGCCGAAGACAAGTTCATGAACCTGTTTGCCGGGCTGCAAAAAGTGGCGCCGTTTGTGCCGCTGGCCGGCGCTGACGCACAGTTTCAGCCGGTCTGGGTCGAGGACGTGGCCAGGGCGGTGGTCTGTTGCCTGACACGCCGGCCCGGTCTGCCCGCAGACCAGACGCCGCAGGTGCTGGAGCTATGTGGGCCCGAGGTGTTCAGCCTGAAGCAATTGGTCCAACTGGCGGGTCAACTCAGTGGCGTTCGGGAAGGGCGTGGCCGGCCGGTGTTCGGCTTGCCGGGCTGGCTCGGTCAACTGCAGGCGATGCTGATGGCATTGGCCCCGGGCGAACCGCTGATGAGTCGAGATAACCTGGATTCCATGCGGCGCCCCAATGTTGCCAGTGGCAAGCTGCCCGGTCTCGCCGATCTGGGGCTTACCCCAGCAGCGCTGCGGCCAGTGGTGCAGGCTTATTTGACGCAAAACCAGCCCGGGCAGGGCCTGCTGGGCCTGCGCGAGCGCGCCAGCGGCCGTTAGCGCAGAGCCGGTTTCAGGGGGCTGGCTTGTCGGTCAGGCTCAGCAGGTCAAAGCCCACGTCACCGCCTAGCAGACCGCTTTGGGCGTAGATGCCCAATTTGGCGCGGGTGTCCACGATATCCAGGTTGCGCATGGTCAACTGGCCGATGCGGTCGGCCGGCGAGAACATCGATTCCCCTTTTTCCATGGTCAGGCGTTCCGGGTGATAGGTGAGGTTGGGTGACTCGGTGTTCAGCAGTGAATAGTCATTGCCGCGCCGCAGTTCCAGGGTCACCTCGCCGGTGATCGCGCGGGCCACCCAGCGTTGCGCTGTTTCGCGCAGCATGATGGCCTGCGGGTCGAACCAGCGGCCTTGGTACAACAGTCGGCCCAACCGGCGCCCGTTGTCGCGGTACTGCTCAATGGTGTCCTCGTTGTGGATGCCGGTCAGCAGTCGCTCGTAGGCGATGAACAGCAGCGCCATGCCAGGCGCCTCGTAAATGCCGCGGCTCTTAGCCTCAATGATGCGGTTTTCGATCTGATCGCTCATGCCCAGGCCATGACGGCCGCCGATGCGGTTGGCCTCCAGGATCAGCGTCACCAGGTCCGGGTATTCGACTCCGTTAAGTGCCACCGGACGACCCTCTTCAAAGCGCACGCGCACAGTCTCACGGGCAATGGCCACGTCCTCGCGCCAGAAGGCCACGCCCATGATGGGATTGACAATGGTCATGCCGCTGCTCAAGTGCTCCAGATCCTTCGCCTCGTGGGTGGCGCCCAGCATGTTGGAGTCGGTGGAGTAGGCTTTTTCAGCCGACATTTTGTAACCAAAGCCGGCCTGCGTCATGAAGGCCGACATCTCGGCCCGGCCGCCCAGCTCGTCGATGAACAATTGGTCCAGCCAGGGTTTGTAGATCTTTAGCGACGGGTTTGTCAGCAGGCCGTAGCGGTAAAAACGCTCGATGTCATTGCCCTTGAAGGTGCTGCCATCGCCCCAGATGTTGACGTCGTCCTCCTTCATGGCCGCCACCAGCATGGTGCCAGTGACAGCGCGCCCGATCGGCGTGGTGTTGAAGTAGGTCAGGCCGCTGGTGGAGATATGGAAGGCGCCGCTTTGCAGGGCGGCGATGCCCTCGGCGGCCAATTGGGCCCGGCAGTCAACCAAACGCGCCAATTCGGCGCCGTACTGCATGGCTTTGCGCGGGATCTCGTCGTAGTCGGGTTCGTCGGGCTGACCCAGGTTGGCGGTGTAGGCGTAGGGCAGGGCGCCCTTGAGCTTCATCCAGTGCAGCGCAGCGCTGGTGTCGAGGCCGCCGGAGAAGGCGATGCCGACTTTTTGACCGAGCGGCAAGTTTTGGAGAATCGTGGCCATGGTGGTGTGGGGCGTTCGTTAAGACAATCTTCAATTTTAGGCGACCCCTGCCGCGGTGCCCCTGTCCAGCCTGGCCTGCCAGGCGGCTGGATCAAACCCCACGCTCACCTCACCGCCCAGCCACTGCACCACTGGCCGCCGTATCACGCTGGGTTGGGTCCGCATCAGCGCGCTGGCACTGGCCCCGTCGGTCACGCCCGCCCGCTCGGCGTCACTGAGCCGGCGCCAAGTGGTGCCGCGGGTGTTGAGCAGGGCCTGCCAGCCCAGCTGGGCCAACCAGCGCGCCAGGGCGGTCTCGTCCACCCCCTGCTTTTTGAAGTCGACAAAGGCATAGGCCACGCCGTGCTCGGTGAGCCAGGCGCGCGCCATTTTCACTGTGTCGCAGTTGGGGATGCCGAAAATTGTGGGGGTGATGGCTGCTTGGTTCATGCCGCCATCATGCCGCACTCGGCGACAATGTGCGCACCTATGAATACGGCACCCCAAACCCTGGACGAATGGCTCAGCTACTGCGAGCAGCTGCACCCCAAAACCATTGACATGGGCCTGGAACGGGTGCACACCGTGGCCCGGCGTATGGGCCTGCGCCTGAGCTGCCCGGTCTTCACCGTGGCTGGTACCAATGGCAAGGGCTCCACCTGCGCCATGCTGGAGTCTATTCTGCGCCACGCCGGCTACCGCACCGGCGTTTACACCTCGCCGCATTTGGTGCATTTTGAGGAGCGGCTGCGCCTGCAGGGTGAGTCAGTGATTGCTACTGAATTAGTAGCATCATTCTCAAGCGTGGAGCGGGCTAGATGCCAAGATGGAGAGGAAATCTCGCTCACTTATTTTGAGTTTTCCACCCTGGCGATTCTGGATGTGATGGCGCGCCAGCCGCTGGACGTGGCGATTCTGGAGGTGGGTTTGGGCGGCCGCCTGGACGCGGTCAACATCATCGACCCCGACTGCGCCATCATCACCAGCATCGACCTTGACCACATGGAGCTGCTCGGCCCGGACCGCGAAAGCATCGGCTTTGAGAAAGCCGGCATCATGCGCACCGGCCGGCCGGTGGTGGTGAGCGACCCCATGCCGCCGCAAAGCGTGCTAGACCGCGCTCGTGACATTGATGCTGATCTGTGGCGTGCCGGTGTTGATTTTCAGGTGGCGGGTGACAAGCAGCAGTGGGGCTGGAGCACCACGGCCGCCCGAGGCAGTCGGCGCTACAGCGGTCTGGCTTACCCGGCCTTGCGCGGCGCCAACCAACTGGTGAACGCCGCCGGTGTGCTGGCTGCCCTGGCCACCTTGCGCGAGCGCTTGCCAGTGACGGCGCAGGCAGTGCGCAGCGGCCTGGGGCAGGTCGAGCTGACGGGGCGGTTTCAAATCGTTCCGGGTCAGCCCACGCTCGTGCTGGATGTGTCGCACAACCCTCACTCGGTGGCTGCCCTGGCGGCTAATTTGGATGTGATGGGTTATTTCCCAACGACGCACGCGGTCTTTGGCGCCATGGCCGACAAGGATCTTGCGCCCATGCTGGCCAAGGTCAATCCGCTGATCGACCGGTGGTATTTCACGGACCTGCCCACGCCAAGGGCTGACACGGCCCATGGCCTGGCGGCCAAATGGCAGGCGCAAAACCAACGTAAGGACGCAGTGGCAACGACCCATGACGACCCGTTGTCGGCGCTTCAGGCCGCCCTGGCTGCGGCTGACCCCGCTGATAGAATTGTGGTGTTCGGATCGTTCTATACCGTGGGCGGCATTCTGAAAGACGGTCTTCCCCGCCTGCAGGCGCGGCACATGGTTGACACCTGAACCCCTGACCCCCTGACCCGAACCCTATGGCCTTGTTCAAGTCCCGCAAAAGCGGCGATGACTCCCCCGCCGCTCCGATCCAACCTGAAAGTGTCGAGGCGGTGCGCAGGCGCGCCAAACACCGGCTGATCGGCTCCGCTGTGCTCGTACTGGCAGGGGTGGTCGTGTTCCCCTTGCTGTTTGACCAGCAGCCGCGTCCGGTGTCGGTTGATATCCCGATTGAGATACCCGACCGAAACAAGGTCAAGCCCTTGAGTTTGCCGGCTGCTTCGCCGCCCGTGGTGGCGGCCGAGACGGCGGTGACGGCACCAACGCCCGCCCCACCCCCGGCCGCTACCCCGGAAGTCGAAGAGGTCCTGACGCCTGCACCGGCCGCAGCTGCGGTCTCTGCCCCCAAACCGGTACCGAAGCCGGTGCTCAAGACAGATCAGGCCGCCAGGGCGCAAGCCCTGCTGGATGGGCTAGAGCCGGCAAAGCCCGGCGCCGACGTGGCCAATCGCTATGTCGTTCAGGTGGGCGCATTTGCCGATGCTGTGCGGGCTCAAGAGGTGCGCCTGAAGGTCGAGCGGGCTGGGCTCAAGACTTACACCCATGTGGCGGACACCAAAGAGGGGCGCCGAACTCGGGTGAGGGTGGGGCCGTTTGCGACCAAGGCCGAAGCAGACCGCGCCGCCGAGAAAATCCGGCGGCTTGAGTTGCCGGCGACCATCCTGACGCTTTGAGCTTGCCCGTTCCGCGTCATGCATGTTCTTGACTGGATCATTCTGGGGTCACTGACCTTGTCGATGCTGCTTGGCGCCTGGCGTGGCCTGGTCTACGAGGTGCTGTCGGTGATGGGCTGGGTGTCCGCCTTCATCTTGGCGCAGTGGTTTGCGCCCGACATGGCGCAGCTGCTGCCCATGCGCGGTGCTGGCGAGGCGGTGCGCTATGCCGCCGGCTTTGTGCTGGTGTTTGTGCTGTCGGTGTTTGCGGCGGCGCTGCTGGCCCGGCTGGCCAAGACCCTGTTTTCGCTGGTCGGCTTGCAGCCGGTGGACCGCATTCTGGGCGCGATCTTTGGCCTGGTGCGTGGCGCCGTGCTGGTGCTGGCTGCGGCTGTGGTGGCCACCATGACCCCCTTGCACACCAGTGAGTGGTGGCGTGAATCCGTGGGGGCCGGTATTGCCAGCGCGGCGGTCAAGGGCCTCAAGCCCCTGCTGCCGCAAGAGTTTGGAAAGTATTTGCCTTGAGGCTGCGGCAAGCGCGCGCCCTGGGACTGATTGGAAATCTATGTGTGGAATCGTTGGTGTTGTCAGCAACGCCCCTGTTAATCAGCTGATCTATGACGCCTTGCTGCTGCTGCAGCACCGGGGCCAGGATGCGGCCGGCATCGTCACCCAGCAGGAGCGCA
>CAJAXU010000673.1 GCA_903948045.1 uncultured beta proteobacterium
CACCTCGCCGGCCAGCTTGGTGAGCCGGTCCAGCAGCAGCGGCTCGTCTTCACGTTTGGCGCTGCGGATGGCGCTGGCCAGTTCGGCCAATTCGCGCTCGGCGCGCGACAGCACGCTGGCAGCAGCACGCGCCGCAGGCAGGCCCAGCAAGGCCGCCATGCGGTAGGTCTCAATCTCGATAAGCCGCTGCACCAGCCGCCCCAGGCGGCGCGGCGACATGCTGCCGGTGCGCAAGACCATGCGCGAGGTGCCATCGGCGTGAATGGCGAAATCGGTGTACACCTCGGCCGCACCGCCGGCCACGGTGGAGGCCAGCAGACTGTCCTCCAGCAGCAGCTGCCGCACAAGTGCCGCAGCCCCCGCCTCAGCGCTGGGAATCGCCCACAGGTGCAGGCAGGACAGGCATTCGCCAGGCAAGCCGCCGAACCAGTCTTGCGGCACGCTGTCCAAGGCGCGGGCCGGCTCGGCGTCGCCCAGCCGCTCACAGCTCAGCGGGCTGAGGAAGGTCCAGCTGACACACTCGGTGTGCAGTTCCCAGCGCAGCTGAAACTGCCCCAGGTCCATCCTGAAATAGCTTTGCTGCGCATCGGGCAGCGGCAGGTGCAAATTGCGCAGCAGCGTCGCCAAATGGACCCGGCTTTGCTCGCGCTGAGCCCCGTCGCACACCATCACCACATGGGAGATCGCCAGCGGTGCACTCAGCGCCTGGGGCGGGCGGGCATGCACCTCGTTGTGCAGCGCCAGCCGCTGCGGATGCTGGTTCAGTCGGTTCTGGTCGTTCATGGCGGCTCCTGCTCGGATTGTGCCGCAGTGCTACACAGTGGCCCATAGAAACAGGCACAAAGCAGAGGACGGACGGGTATTGACCGTATGGCGATGGCTTGACCTTGCCGCCTGGCTGAAGCTTGCGCCTTCAGCACCCCACCCTGGCTGGCCGGGAATAACAGTGTGGGCCAGGAATGACGGCGGTCGGCGGGAATGGCGAAGTCATGCGCGTCAGACGCTCTTGGCAGCGACCAGGTGCAGTACCAACATGACAGACATTGCCCACATGGTCAGGCCAATCAGGATGTCGAGCACCTGCCAGGCGCGTGGTTTGGCAAACAAAGGGGCTAGCCAGCGGGCGCCAAAGCCCAGCGCGCAAAACCACAGCAGGCTCGCACTGCTCGCACCTGCCGCAAACCAGAACTGCAAACCTGCGGGCTGCTGTGCACCGATGCTGCCCACCAGTAATACGGTGTCCAAGTACACATGGGGGTTGAGCAGGGTGAAGGCCGCGGCTTGCGCCATGGCAGAAGCCCAGCTCAGATCTTGACCACTTGCAGCGGCCAAAAGACCCTTTTCCTGGCTAGCGCGCCGCAAAGCTTTCCAGCCATACACGGCCAAGAAGACTGCGCCGGCCATGGCCAAAGTGTTGGCAAGCATGGGGCTCTGGCCCAGCGCCTGTGCCATGCCCAGCACGCCTGCCGTGATCAGCAGGGCGTCGCTGATAGCGCAGAAAAACACCACACTCGCCACATGCTCGCGGCGCAGGCCTTGTCGCAAGACAAATGCGTTTTGAGCCCCGATGGCAATGATCAGGCCCAAACTCAAAACCAGACCTTGCAGAAAAACAGTTCCCATCATGGGCATGGCTTGACCCGCCTGGATGCCCTCGGCACATCCGGGTTCGGTCGGCGCTGGTCGTTTATGGTGGCTGGTCGGGCGATGGTGAAACAGGGTCAGGCCGGCAGATATTGAAAAAGGCACCCGGAGGTGCCTTCTTACCCAGCACGTGCGGGCTCAGTCCTCGACAAAAGCCTCTTCGCGCTTCTTCTTGATCGACGGCAGGAACACGATCAGCAGCAGCAAAGCGGCGACCGCCAGCAGGCTGGCCGACAAACCGCGTGTGACAAACACACTCCAGTCACCGCGTGACAGCAGCAGGGCGCGGCGCAGGTTTTCTTCCATCATCGGGCCCAGGATGAAGCCCAGCAGCAGCGGCGCCGGCTCCATACCGAGCTTGATGAAGGTGTACCCCACAACGCCGAAGACGGCCACCATCCAGATATCCCAGGTATTGTTGTTGGTCGAATACACCCCGATGGCACAAAACAGCACAATCGCCGGGAACAACCAGCGGTAAGGTACGCTGAGCAGTCTGATCCAGATGCCAATCAACGGCAGGTTCAGGATGATCAGCATCGCGTTGCCGATCCACATCGAGGCAATCAGGCCCCAGAACAGCTCGGGGTTGCTGGTCATGACCTGCGGGCCAGGCTGGATGTTGTGGATGGTCATGGCACCGACCATCAGCGCCATCACGGCATTGGGCGGAATACCGAGCGTCAGCAGCGGAATGAACGAGGTTTGCGAGGCCGCGTTGTTAGCCGCCTCCGGCGCGGCGACGCCGCGGATGTTGCCCTTGCCAAACGGCACCTCGCCCGCTTGCAGCTTGGTTTTTTTCTCGATGGTGTAAGCCGCGAACGCCGCCATCACAGCGCCGCCGCCGGGCAAAATTCCCAGCATCGAGCCCAAGGCTGTACCCCGCAAGATAGCGGGCACCATGCGCTTAAAGTCTTGCGCCGTGGGCAGCAACCCTTTGACCTCAGCGGTGAACACCTGGCGATCACTTTCATGCTTGCCCAGGTTGCTGATGATCTCACCGTAGCCAAACACGCCCATACCAATCACGATGAAGCCAATGCCATCGGTCAGCTCCGGGATGTCAAAGCTAAAGCGTGCCACGCCCGAGTTGACGTCGGTGCCCACCAGGCCAAGCAGCAGCCCGAGCAAAATCATGCCGACGGCCTTGAGCAAGGAGCCCGAGGCCAGCACCACCGCGCCGATCAAGCCGAGAATCATCAATGAGAAATATTCGGCCGGACCGAACTTGAAGGCCACCTCGGTCAGCGGCACAGCAAAGGCCGCCAGCACCAGGGTGCCCACGCAGCCGGCAAAGAAGGAGCCCATGCCAGCCGCAGCCAAGGCCGGACCGGCTCGGCCTTTGCGCGCCATCTGGTAGCCGTCAATCACCGTCACCACCGAGGACGACTCCCCTGGCAGGTTGACCAAAATGGCGGTGGTGGAGCCACCGTACTGGGCGCCGTAGTAAATACCGGCCAGCATGATCAGCGCCGACACCGGTGGCAGGGCGTAGGTGGCAGGCAGCAGCATGGCGATGGTGGCCAGCGGGCCAATGCCGGGCAGCACACCAATCAGTGTGCCGAGCAGGCAGCCGACAAACGCATACATCAGGTTGATCGGCGTGAAGGCCACGCCAAAGCCGAGCGACAGGTTAGTGATCAAATCCATGGTCTTTTACCCCTTAGCCTGTGATGAAAGCCGGCCAAACCGGAAACTGCAATTTCAGCAGCACGATGAACGCCAGGTAACTCATGACGGCCAGAATGGTGGCCAATACCGCGACTTCCTTGAATTTGAATTCTTCGCCGGCCAAGCTGGCGACAAAGGTCAGCGCGTAAATACCAACGATCAGACCGAAGGCCGGAAACTTGATGCTGGGCAGACCACCCAGCATGAGGCCAAACAGCAAGTTGGCCGAAATGATGAAAAACAGGGGCTTCAAGGCCCAGCGCCCCACCTTGTCGCCGTCTTCGGTCTCGACGACCAAGGCCTTGAAAGTGATGACACCCCCAAGAATGGCCATCAGAATGCCGAGCATCAGTGGAAAGTACCCCGGGCCCATCCGGGCAGCAGTGCCCACGCTGTATTTTGTGGCACCCCAAGCAAAGGCCACCCCGACAGCGGTGAACAAGAGACCTGAGAAAAAGTCTTTTTGACTTTTGATGTTCATCAATTGGCTCCAACTTATTTATTGACTGGCGCATTCTGCCCTGGAATTAACACTTTGACACCTGTGGATTCCACCTATGCCAAGTGTCCCATGGGCTACACCAAAGCCGGGGTGGAGGCCAGCACTTCTGATAGCACAGTCTGGCCCAAAGCGACGCGTTGTGCACCGGCCAGCCGCAGCGGCCGCATGCCGTCACGGCCGGCCTGAAGGCGCAAAGCATCGGTGTCGGGCTCGGGCCGGATCAGGGCGCGCAAAGGCTCGGTCACCACCAACAGCTCGTACAGGCCGGTCCGCCCCTGAAAACCCGTCATGCGGCAATCGACACAGCCGACCGCCCGGTAGGGTCGGTAAGCGCCCTCCAGCGGCCAAGGCCCCAGGTCACGCGTCAAGGCGGTCACCGGGGTCAGCGCATCAGGCACCCGACACTGCACGCACAAGGTGCGCACCAGGCGTTGCGCCAGCACACCGAGCAGCGTGGCATTGATCAGGTAGGGGGCAATGCCGAGCTCCAGCAGGCGGGTGATGGCCGATGGCGCATCGTTGGTGTGCAGCGTAGAGAACACCAGGTGCCCGGTCAGGGCCGCCTGCACCGCCATCTCGGCGGTGGCCAAATCACGAATTTCGCCAACCATGATGATGTCGGGGTCCTGCCGCATCAAGGCGCGCAGGCCTTCCGGAAAGCCAAAACCGAGCTGCGGCTGAACCTGGGTCTGGTTGAACGACGGCTCGATCATCTCGATCGGGTCCTCCACCGTGCTGATGTTGACTTCCTCTGTCGCCAGGCGCTTGAGCGTGGCATACAAGGTGGTGGTCTTGCCAGAGCCGGTGGGCCCGGTCACCAGCACGATGCCATGCGGTCGGCTGAGCAGGGCCTCCCAGCGCCGGGCGTCGTGGTCGGAAAACCCGAGCGCATCCAGATCCTTGACGGCATGGTCGGGATCAAAGATG
Organism: uncultured beta proteobacterium; assembly: GCA_903948045.1. Classification (GTDB taxonomy): domain Bacteria; phylum Pseudomonadota; class Gammaproteobacteria; order Burkholderiales; family Burkholderiaceae_C; genus Rhodoferax. Next base: position 4,745 of record CAJAXU010000673.1, read on the forward strand.
CGCATCACCATTTTTTCGCCAAAGGCGGTCGGCAGGGTAGAGAGCCGCATTTCAACCTCTTCCGCCGGTCCCGGCCCGCCCGCTGGTGGGGACCGGCGGGTCTTGATACGGCCATCCTGCGGCCGGCGCTTTTCCATCACGTCCATCCGGGCCAGCAGCTTGATGCGCGCCGTCATGGCGCCCAGCACGCCCATCGGCACCTGGTACACCGGGTGCAGCACACCGTCGATGCGAAAAC